>JAATGD010000180.1 GCA_015654965.1 Hyphomicrobiales bacterium | reverse complement strand
CTCGACACCATACCGCCCGAACGCGTGGAACAACCCGAACCGATACGGTCACTGTCGAGCACGACCACGGAACGCCCGGCCCGCGCAAGATGGGTGGCCGCGTTAAGCCCGGCATAGCCGGACCCCACGATAACCACGTCAGCGCGTGCGGGCAGTGGATCAAGATTGGTTTCCGGCTCTGCGGCCTCCCACCAATAGGGTGCTTCCTTGAAATTCTCGGCATAGATATCGTCGTAACGGGACATTTTACATCGGGCCTGAAGGCTCGTCCTTGCTATAATGAAACGGTGCCGGAGATTTGACGGATGACACCGCAAAAAAAGTTGCAGCGCGAATGCTGCCGGTTACAGAACCTGCCCCAGAAATTCTCGCGTGCGGGCATCCTGCGGGTTGTCGAAAATGTCGGCAGGCGGTCCGCTCTCGACAATCAGGCCATGATCGGTGAAGCAGACGCGATGCGAGACTTCGCGGGCAAACTTCATCTCATGCGTGACCAGAATGCAGGTCAGCCCGTCTTCCACCAGTTCGCGGATGGTCAGAAGCACGTCCTTGACCGTTTCCGGATCGAGCGCTGCCGTAACCTCGTCGAACAGGATGACTTCCGGCTGCATGGCAAGCGCGCGCGCAATGGCGACACGCTGCTGCTGGCCACCGGAAAGCTGTCCGGGATAGCTTTCGGCCTTGTTTGACAGCCGGACTTTTTCGAGCAATTTGCGCGCCCGGTCCTCTACGGCTGCACGCTCATGGCCAAGCACCTGAATGGGCGCCATCATGATGTTTTCCAGCGCCGTCTTGTGCGGAAACAGATTGTACTGCTGAAAGACCATCGCCACCTCATGACGCAGCGGGCGCATGGCTTTTTCGGTCTTGATGTCGTGTACCTGATAGGGACCAACACGGATGGAGCCGCTATCGATCGGGATCAGGCCATTGATGCAGCGCAGGATCGTGGATTTACCAGAGCCGGATGGTCCGATGATGCAGACGGCCTCGCCCTTTGCGACCGACAGATCGATGCCCTTGAGCACCTCGAAACTGCCGAAAGTCTTGCGGACATTCTTGATTTCAATAAGGGGGGCGGATTGGTTCATAAATTATCTCCCTTGACCGCACGTTCCAGACGGCGGGCAATGACCGCGATCGGATAGCAGTAGGCAAAGAACAGGAAGAGCACGGTGAGGTAGAAGTAGACGAGCGCGCGCTCGCTCTCCATGGCCAGAGACGTGTTCAGAATGGTCAGCACGTCCTGAATACCCGTCACCGTCGCAAGCGAAGTGGCGATCATCAAGAGTGCATAGAGGTTCATCCAGCCGGGGATCATGCGGCGAAACGCCTGCGGCAGGATCACGTAGCGATAAATCTGTAATTGGGTATAGCCAAGCGAGCGGGCTGCTTCCCACTGACCGCTGTGGATCGACTGCACCGCACCGCGGATGACTTCCGAAAAATTCGCAGCTGTGGGCAACGACAGGCCGATTACCGCTTTCACGAAGGTCGGAAAAGGAACCACAAAGCCAAGAATGTGCATTTCAAACGGGATGATATAGAGCATCGCAAACAGCAGAACCAGCCATGGCGAATTGCGCAGAAAATTCATCGCCAGCAAGGCGGGCGTGCGCACCAAAGCGGATTTTGCCATCGTCGAAAGGCCAAGCGCCGTTCCCAGAGCGGTTGCAACCGCCATGGCCGCAATCGACAAGAGGATATTGAGCGCGAAACCGCCCGTTATCGGCCAGCCGGAACCCGATCCGGTCAGAAGCAGGGGCAAACGCACAGCGACACGCTGCCAGTGTTCCGCGCCGCCTGCAAAGGCATCGATGACGACCCAGATTGCAACGGCAAGTGCGATGGAGACGACAACCGCCTTCTTCTTGTTGTCATAGGTTGAAATCGTATCCACGATCAGCCTGCCTTTCCGTAACCGGGGAAAGCCATCCAGGCTTCCAGCTTTGCCATGGCGTAGGTCAGGACAGACACCAGACTGACATAGATCACCAGCACCAGCAGCATGACTTCCAATGTGCGGAAATTGTCATTGTAGATCTGCCCCGCATAATACATCAGTTCAGGAACGGTGATCACGGAGGCCTGAGACGTCGTCTTGAAAAGATTGCTCAGGATGTTGGTGAGCGCTGGCAGGCAGATGCGTGTGGCAATCGGTGCCTCGATCCGCCAGAAACGCGACCAGCGACCATAACCGAGCGAGCGCGCCGCCTCGATAATCGAGCGGGGCATGGTTTCAATGCCGGAGCGGAATGCCTCGATTGCCAGGGCGCCGCCGAACAGGCTGAGCGAAATGGCAGCACAAGCGAAGGCGCTCAGAAGCGGAACCGAAAGGCCTGTTTCCGCATCCGTCACCTTCAAGCCCAGTGTGGACAGGGTGAAATAGGCAAACAGCATTTGTAGAAGCGGCGGCGTATTGCGGAACACTTCGACAAACAGCTCGATCAGCGCATCGAGCCAGAATATGCGCAATGTCAGGCCAAGCGCACCCAACATACCGATCAGCACGGCAGCGCATGAAGAAATCGCCGCGAGTTGAATGGTGTTAAGGACGCCCGTCACCAGCCATTGCTGGTAGGCGGGATCGCCTAACCAGGAATAATCAAGACCGAACAATGGGGTTTCTCCGCCTTGGCGTCAGTTCTTGGCTGCAGCAGCGGCGGCTTTGGCGCGCTCTGCAATATAATCGGAAGCAGGCATATGGAATTCCTTCTCCCATTCGATCAGCTTGCCTTCGCCTTCCGCCTTATGGATGGCCTTATCAACCACTTCCTTGAAAGCGGTGTCGCCTTCACGCAAGCCCCCGCCCATTGGCGCGAACTCATAAGGCTTTGCGGCGATTTTGTAACCGCTCCAGTCTGCTTCGCGCAGTTTCATCTGCAAGGTCATGTCATCGAAGACAAAGCCCACACACCGATTATCCTTGAGCGCACGATAGGCTTCCGCAGGATTCTTGAAAGCAACCAGCTTCATGCCGAACTCTTCGGTCATCTTCTTGTTGAAGTAAGATCCCTGAATGCCGCAAACGGGACGGCCCTTGAATTCTTCCCATTTGCTTAAAGTCGCTTCCTTGGCCGTCATGATCGATGGGCCGGCTGCGGAAACATACTGGGTCGTGAAATCGATAACGCGGTCGCGTTCAGGCGAAATACCGAGCGTGGCAAAGACCACATCGACGCGACCGGCGGTCAGAAACTCGATGCGGTTGGAGGCAACGACCGGCACGAACTCGATCTTGTCCTCGGAGCCGAGCAATTCCTTGGCGACGAATTTTGCCAGTTCCACTTCAAAACCGACCAGCTTGCCCTGATCATCCAGATAGCCATACGGCGCATAATCGTTCTTGACGCCGACGATGAGCTTGTCGCGCTCCTTGATGGCCGAAAGCGTGTCGGCCAGCGCATGACCGGCTGTCAGAGAGGCACAGGCGGCCATCATCGACAAGATAAGTTTCTTGATCATTCAACTTCCCCTTATTTGCGAAAGAGCAGAAGCCTCCGAACGGGAAGCCACTAGAATATGAAAATTCGCCTCTTATTTAATCAGTTTCCCAAGAGACTTATTTTTTAGCATTGAACACCGATAATTCTCACTATACAAGTTATTGGGACAGTATTTTTCATAATGTGAGATAAATATGAGCAGATTTTCCCAACCTTCCCCGACGGGTGGCACCCAATTGCTTGATCGCGCTGTGCTTTTGCTCGATCTGGTGGCCGATGGCGGAACGGACGGATTGACGCTCAAAAAACTCACCGAGCTTTCCGGGCTCAACAACGCCACCTGCCATCGCATCCTCAACACGCTCGTCGGACACAAGCTCCTTGCAAGGGACGACAAGAAGCGGTGCTATCGGTTGGGCGCGCGCATGTCGATTTATGGCGCCCGCGCCGCGCGCGGTCCGGGCCTGATTTCCCGCTGCGAGATCGCGTTAAACCGCCTGCGCCGCCGCACAGGCGATACGGTGCACCTGATGGCGCGATTCAATCATGATTCCGTCTGCCTTGACCGGCGCGATGGCGAATGCGTGGTGCCGACCCTGACGGGAACGATTGGCGGCTCGGTCCCGCTTGGCGTCGGTCCCGGCTCGATTGCCATGCTTTCCTATCTCGATCAGGACGAACAGGATTTCACCATTCGCGCCAATCTGGAACGTTATTCCAACTATCGCGGACTAACCGCAGAGCGGGTCAAGCAATTGATCCGTGAGACACAGGAACGCGGTTATGCGCTCGATTACGACGAACTTATCAAAGGCATTGCCGGCGTGGCCGTTCCTATTTTTACAGACGGCACCAATCCCGGTGCATCGCTCGGTTTCACGGTTCTCTGCGCAAAACTGGGACCGGACGCGATCGAGCAATATGCCCGTCTCCTCAAGGAAGAGGTGACGGGCATTCTGGGGCAATAAGCGCAATTACGACGTCTTGAGCCGCGTCAATTCCGCAACCTGTTCCGGCGTCAGAGGCCTTATTTTCCGGCCCTCAAGCATCAGATAAAGCTTGGCCGTCTCCTCCAGCTCCTCACAGGCATATTGCGCATTCTGCAACGTGCTGCCCGCGACGACCGGCCCATGGTTGGAAAGCAAAACGGCATGATGACGGCTTGCTTGTGCCTTGACCGCCAGCGCCAGATTGTCATCTCCGGGTGCATAATAAGGGATCAGCGGCAGGCTGCCCACACGCATGACATAATAGGCTGTCAGCGGCGGCAACACATTCTCAGGATCAATCTCGTCCAGAATGCTGACTGCCACCGAGTAGGTCGAATGAAGATGCACAACTGCATTCGCCCCAGCTCTCTCGCAATACATGCAGCGATGTAAAAAAGCTTCTTTCGTCGGCTTATCGCCCGACAGGTGATTGCCATTGGCATCAAGCAGCGAAAGCCGCGCCGCATCCAGCGTGCCGAGCGACGCATTGGTCGGGGTCATCAAAGTGGAGCCATCCGACAGTCTGGCGCTGATATTGCCCGTTGACCCCGCCGTTAGCGCTCGATCAAACAGCGACTTTCCAATGGAAACAATTTCATCCCGCAGGCGGGTTTCTTCACTGATCAGAGCCGTCATGCCAAAAGATCCCAAGCGCTTACGAACATCGTCTCATCACCGAAATTGCCCGATTTGAGCGCCAGAGCAAGTGGACCTGCGGGGCCTTCCGATTTTGTCCATGGCACACCGGGTGCGATTTCTGGACCAATTTCCAGCGCCTTCACATCAAGTGCTGCGACCACAGCGCCGGATGTCTCGCCACCCGCCACCAGAAAGCGGTTAAAGCCCTTGCCGGAGAGTTCGCGCGCAACATTTGCAAGAAAGGCTTCGACCATTTCACCGGCCTTTTCACGCCCGAACTGCGCTTGCGTTTTGACGATCTTCTCCGGTGCATCGGAACTATAGATGAGCGAAGGCTTCCTCTTGTTGGCAACGGCAAAATCAACGACCGCGCCAACCGTTATCGTACCCTTGGCAATAGCATCCGGTTCGATTTTCAGCGATGGCATTCCCGATTTCTGCGCATAGGCAATCTGCCCTCTTGTCGCCGCCGAACACGACCCCGCAAGCACGACAGCATGGCCGGAAGACACCGATACCCTTGCTTCATTCGTGTGGGCTTCAGACAGGAAATTACCCGGCAGGCCAATGGCGATACCTGATCCGCCAGTCACAAGCTTGAGCGAACGGGCAGCCTTGCCAATCACATAAAGATCATCGTCACTGATAGCGTCGACAATGGCCACGCCATCCGTGGCACCAATGGCCTGTTCGGTCGCAATTGCTCCTTGACGGACAATATCGTGACTGATCAGGGACACAGGAAGTCCGGTTTGCCTTGCCAATACACGCACGAGATTGGCATCGCGCATCGG
>JAATGD010000385.1 GCA_015654965.1 Hyphomicrobiales bacterium | reverse complement strand
AACATGGCCACACCTACAGCCTGAATTTCCGCTCAGAACTGCCTGCGTCTATCGGCGAAACATTGCCAGCCCCTGTCACGCTTTCGGTCTATGTGCAGGACCGCGCACCATCGGTGCGCTTTACCGGCGACAGTTTCGTGCTACCCGCCAAGGCGCGGCGCGGCATTCCGCTTGTAAGCGTCAATATGGATGCAGCCAAGGTCAAGCTGTACCGCATCGGTGATCGCTCACTGGCACAGCTTCTGTCCAGCCACCAGTTTCTACGCCAACTCGACGGCTATGATATCAGCACCGTCGAAGACCAGATGGGTGCGCCCGTGTGGCAAGGCGAAATCGATATTGCCAAGGGAGAACTCAACAAGGAAACCACCACGAGTTTTCCCATTGACGAGGCGCTGCCGGAGCGTCAACCTGGCGTCTATGTCCTGACCGCGCAGCCGATCAAGGCGAGTGATGAGGATTACGACACCCGTGCCACGCAATGGTTCGTAGTCTCCGACATCGGGCTTTCCACCTATACGGGGCAAGACGGCATCAATGTCTTTGCGCGTTCGCTTGAAAGTGCCGAGCCGCTTTCCGGCGTCAAGCTGACGCTGCTTGCCCGCAACAATGAAGTGCTGGGCGAAGCCACCACCGACCGTGAGGGTCACGCGCTTTTCGCCCCCGGCCTGACGCGCGGTCACGGCAGTCAGGTGCCTGCCGTTTTGATGGCAAGTCAGGATGATGATGATTTCGTGTTTCTCGACATGACTCGCGCCGGTTTTGATCTTTCCGATCGTGGTGTGACGGGACGCACAGCGCCTACAGCGCTTGATGTCTTTGCATGGACGGAACGCGGCATTTATCGTGCAGGCGAAGTGGTCCATGCCGCAGCCCTTGCGCGTGATGATACCGCTTCGGGCGTGGACAACCTGCCGCTGACCTTCGTCTTCACGCGTCCCGATGGCGTCGAAGACCGGCGCCTGGTGTCCGAAAGCGCCAAGGCTGGCGGTCATGCGGTCGATTTGCGCCTTGCCACCAATGCCATGCGCGGTACGTGGAACCTCAATATCTATACTGATCCTAAGCAACCGCCTGTGGCGTCAAAAATGTTTCTGGTTGAGGATTTTGTGCCCGACCGAATCGAATTCGACATGAGTTCCGACAAGCCGGAAATTGCAGCCGGTGAAACGGCCAATATTACGGTCGATGGGCGTTTTCTGTATGGCGCACCCGCCGTTGGCCTTGCGCTTGAAGGCGAAGTCACGCTCTCGACCAAACGCCAGTGGGATCATTTCAAGGGGTACTATTTCGGCCTTGCCGATGAGGATGATGACAATGCCACCCGCCTGCCGCTCGACGGATTGCCGACGATCGGTGAAGACGGCAAGGCCAGTTTCCCGGTGGTCATCGACACCCTGCCCGCGACCACCCGCCTTATCAATGCAGCCATCAGCCTGCGCATGCGCGAAAGCGGCGGACGCGCCGTCGAGCGCAAGCTCGATATTGGCATTCACCCGCAAGGCACCATGATCGGCATCAGTCCGGAATTTTCCGGTGATGAGGTCGCGCAAGGCGGCACGGCGAAATTCAAGATCATTTCCGCCAATGCACAAGGCGAGCGCGCAGCGCTTGAAGGGGTCAACTGGTCGCTGGTCAAAATCGAACGCCGCTATCAGTGGTACCGCAACGACAATAGCTGGAATTACGAGCCGATCACCTCGACCAAAGCCATCTCCAGTGGCCGCATCGATCTTGGCACCGGTGCGGAAGCGGAAATCACCACGCCCGTCGACTGGGGCCGTTATCGTCTGGAAATCGAAAGCAATGATCCTGCAGGACCGACCACCAGCTATGAGTTCGATGCTGGCTGGTATGTGGCCGCCACCTCGACCGAAACGCCCGACGGCTTGGAAATCGCGCTTGATGCGGACCATTATACGGCGGGCGACACGGCCAAGTTGAAGATCAGCCCGCGTTTTGCAGGCGAAGTTCTGGTCACAGTGGGAGCCGAAAAACTGCTCACCACCATCACCGAAAGCGTTCCGGCAGAAGGAGCAACCATCGATATTCCGGTAAGCGCCGACTGGGGTGCGGGTGCCTATGTCACCGCCACGCTATATCGTCCGGGCAGTGCAGAGGAAAGCCGCATGCCTGCGCGGGCGATTGGGCTTAAATGGCTCAAGATCGACCCGGACGACAAAAGGCTTGCGGTCAAGCTCACGCCGCCTGAAAAAATTACGCCACGCGGTACGCTTTCCATCCCTGTTTCGGTCGAGAATGCGGGGAACGAACAGGCCTATGTGATGGTCGCAGCCGTCGATGTCGGTATCCTCAACCTCACGCGCTATCAGCCGCCGAACCCGGACGAGTGGTATTTCGGCCAGCGCCAGCTCGGCCTTGAACTACGCGATATGTATGGTCGCCTGATCGACGGGTCGCTCGGCACGACCGGCAAATTGCGCACGGGCGGTGACGGGGCCAATATGGCTTCCGAAGGTTCGCCTCCGACGCAAAAGCTGGTGTCTCTGTTCTCCGGCCCTGTCGAACTCGACAGCGACGGCAAGGCAGTGATTGATTTCGATGTGCCGCAATTTAACGGTACCGTGCGCGTCATGGCCGTGGCATGGACCAAAAAATCGGTCGGCCACGCGACAACTGACGTCATCGTGCGCGATCCGGTGGTGGTCACGGCAGGCCTGCCGCGTTTCATGGCGCCCGGCGATCAGGCAACATTGCGTCTCGACATTGCCAATACCGATGCGCCCGATGGCGATTACCGCCTGACGGTTGAAACCAGCGACAATCTCGGCACGGAAATCGGCACTTCACCCGACACACTCAAACTTACAGGCGGCAAACGACAGTCCATCACCGTTCCCCTGACCGCGCAGACAACCGGACAGGGCCATGTCAGCATCAAGCTTGCCGGAGACAATGGCGTAGCCGTAGAGCAAAGCCTTGCCTTGCCGGTGCGTCCCGTCGATCTGCCGATCACCACGCGCCATGTGGTGAGCATCCCTGGCCGTGGTGGTAGCCTGAAGGTCGATGGCGGCTTATTGTCGGAAAGCTTGCTTGATGGCGCTTATGTCAGTGTCGGCGTGCAAAGAAGTGCCGCTTTCGACGTACCTGCCCTTCTGATGGCGCTCGACCGCTATCCTTATGGCTGCACAGAACAGACGACGAGCCGCGCCCTGCCGCTTCTTTACCTGAGCGAAATGGCGTCAGCTTCTGAAAATGCAGCAGGTCTTGACGATGCGGACGCGCTTAAAAAACGCGTACAGGACGCCATTTACCGGGTTCTGGCCGCGCAATCCTCGACCGGCTCGTTTGGTCTTTGGGGACCGGGATCGGGCGATCTCTGGCTTGATGCCTATGTCACCGACTTTCTTACCCGCGCGCGCGAAAAGGGCTATGATGTACCGCAGGAAGGGCTGGTTTCAGCGCTTTCCAACCTGCAGAACGCGCTTGGCTATGCAACGGATGCACGGGACCGCGGCAATGAAATTGCCTATGCGCTTTATGTGCTTTCGCGCAATAAAAAGGCCTCGGTCGGTGATCTGCGTTATTATGCCGACACCCAGCTCGATAATTTCACAAGCCCGATGGCCATCGGCCAGCTTGCAGCAAGTCTTGCACTTTATGGCGACCAGCCGCGTTCGTAACGCGTCTTTGCCGCAGCACTCAAACGCGCCAGCGACAGCCGGGCTTACGACTATAACCGCTCCGATTACGGCTCGGCTCTTCGTGACGGCGCTGCCGTTCTGGCGCTCGCTTCCGAAAGCAAGCCCACGCCAAAAGTGTTGCCGTCCTTCGTCACCCTTGTCGAACATGAACGCGACAGGGCAAAATATCTCAGCACGCAGGATCAGGCATGGATGCTTTTGGCCGCTCGTGGCCTGAAGGAAAGTGACAGCAGCATAAGGCTTGATATCAACGGTCAGGCGCATGACGGCGCTTTCGCCGAACGTCTCACCGGCAACAGCCTGGAAGCAAATCCGTTGATCGTCACCAACAAGGGCGACGAGTCCGTCGATGGCGTGGTGACGGCTGTGGCCGCGCCCGCGCAATCGCTTCCTGCCGGTGGTGATGGCTTCAAGATCGAGCGCAGCTATTATACGCTTGACGGGCAGCCTGCCGATATAACGAGTGTCGATCAGAACCAGCGTTTTGTCGTGGTCCTGAAGATCGACGATTTTGAGAAATGGCAATCGCGCCTGCTGGTAACGGACCTACTCCCATCCGGCCTTGAAATCGACAATCCCGGCCTTGTTTCGAGTGCCAGCCTCGAAAGTTTCCCGTGGCTTGAAAGCACGCAGGCCGCCCATCTCGAATTTCGCGACGACCGTTTTGTTGCGGCCTTCGACCGTTCGTCGGGCGACAAGAAGCAGATCACGCTTGCTTATGTGGTGCGTGCCGTGACGCCGGGTATCTATACGCTTCCGGCTGCAACGGTCGAGGATATGTATCGCCCGCAATATGCGGCCCGTACTGCGACGGGCATGATGGAGGTAAAAAATCCATAAGGCGCTTTAACCCAATGAAAAGGCGATGGAAAATAGCCACGGGCGGCGGCATCCTTTTGGGTGTCGCTGTGGCGGGGATCGCGGGGTTGGAGGCGCTTGACCGCGCCTATCCGCCGCCATTGCCCGAACGGCTGACCATTTCGACCGAAGTCATGGACCGGGACGGTGCCTTGCTGCGTGCCTATGCGACACCGGACGGCTATTGGCGGCTCAACACGAAAATCGCGGATGTCGATCCAAAACTTGTCAAAATGCTGATCGCCTATGAGGACAAGCGTTTTTACGATCACGGTGGCATTGATTTTTTTGCGCTGGCGCGCGCTGCCATGCAATTGATCGGCAATGGGCGCATCGTGTCGGGCGGCTCGACTTTATCCATGCAACTGGCCCGGCTGATCGAGCCGCGTGAAAGCCGCTCTTTCACCTCCAAATTCCGCCAGTTGGCGCGGGCCGTGCAGATCGAACGGCGGCTTGGCAAGGATGAGATACTGGAGCGTTACCTGACGCTTGCACCCTTCGGCGGCAATCTGGAAGGCGTGCGTTCGGCTTCACTTGCATGGTTCGGCAAGGAGCCGTTGCGGCTGACAACATCGCAAGCCGCCTTTCTCGTTGCCATGCCGCAATTGCCCGAACGCCGCCGCCCCGACCGGGAGATGAAGAATGCCTTGGCCGCGCGCGACCGTGTGCTCAATCGCATGGTCGAGGCCGATATTCTGACGCCGGATGAAGCCGAACGCGGGCTTCGTGAAAAGATATCGCCCACACGTCATGCATTGCCGGCTCTGGCAGCACACTTCGCCGATCTGGCGCTCAAAAAAGCGCCGACAGAAGCACGCCATCAACTGACGCTCAGGAAATCCGTGCAGCAGGGGCTGGAATCGGCTGCGCGTGAGGCAGCGGCCAAACTAGGCTCAAAAGTCTCGGTCGCCATGGTGCTGGCCGACAGCCGCAACGGCAATATTCTGGGTGAAGTCGGATCGGCTGATTATTTCGATGGCAATAGGCAGGGCTGGATCGACATGACCCGCGCTGTGCGCTCTCCCGGCTCGACGCTGAAACCCTTTATCTATGGCATCGCCTTTGAAGAAGGCATGATCGCGCAGGAAACCATCATCGAGGATCGCCCGGTAGATTTTTCGGGCTATCGCCCGCGCAATTTCGACATGAGCTATCAGGGTGATGTCAGCATCCGCCAGGCGCTGCAATTATCACTCAATGTGCCATCGGTGAGCCTGCTCGATGCCATCGGTCCGACACGCCTGAGCACCCGCTTCCGGCAATCGGGCGTCAGACTGCAACTGCCCAAAGGCGAAGCGCCGGGGCTGGCCATCGGGCTTGGCGGCGCGGGGTTGAGCCTGCGCGAACTGGTGCAGCTTTACACCGGACTTGCCAATGGTGGGCGCGGGGCGGCTCTCCAGGACGGCACCGAAACGACCCACCCCGTTCAGCCGACCGCGCCGATTTTGAGCGAACAGGCAACATGGCAGATCGGCGATATTCTGTCGGGTGTCGTGCCGCCGCAGGGCGCGCCACGGCGCGGCCTTGCCTATAAGACCGGCACATCTTACGGCTACCGCGATGCATGGTCGGTCGGCTATGATGGACGCTATGTGCTCGGCGTCTGGGTCGGACGTGCCGATGGCGGCTCGGTGCCGGGACTTTCGGGCTATACGTCCGCCGCCCCCATCCTGTTTGATGCCTTTGTCAAATCCGGCGTGGTTTCCGTGCCCCTTCCCCCGGCTCCTCCCGGCGCTTTTCGCACCGCACGCGCCGATCTGCAGGTGACGCAGACGCGGTTTTCACCGGCGAGCGATCCCCTGCCGGTTCTGAAAGCTGTCACCGAACCCGCGCCACGCATTGTGTTTCCACCCAATGGCGCGCATGTTGAACTGAGCGACTTGAACGAAACCGCTTCGCCGCTGGTGCTGAAACTGCAAGGTGGACGCGCACCCTTTCGCTGGCTTGCCAATGGCAAGCCGGTTGCGCAACCCGAACGCCGCCGCACGACCCAGTGGCAACCGGACGGTACTGGTTATTCGACCTTGACGGTGATCGACGCCGCAGGCCGTGCAGCGAGCGTGAAAATCTTTATCGAATAATCATTGTGTGGCTTACGAAACCGGCGCGGGTGATTTCTTTTCCAAAGACATGATTTTGAGATTGCCGGAAAACAATATGCCGGTGATCGGCAAGACCGGCTCGGCCGGCAATTCATCATGCCGGGTGCTGTCTTTTGGCACATGCAGCTTATGTGGTGTGTCTCTATCCGCGCCCGAAAGCGTCAGCGCCACATTGCCCCGCGCATCCAGCAGGTTCGCGCCATAGAGAAACTCAAAACTCAGCATGGAAACGAGGAACTTGTAGGTCCCGTCACGCACGCCGCCCTTCATCATGGCGGCGCGATGCACCTCCTCGCCTGTTGTCACATCGAGCGGCGGAATGCGCGGATCGCAGACATAGCCCAGCGCCAGCAATTGCCCGTTCTCGACCTCGAAGCGCATACGGTCCTGCCCCATATCGAGCGCCTTGATCGAAAAACGCCGGTTACTGTATTCCACTGGCACCCGCCCCAACCGCTTGCAAAGCTGCTCACCGCTGAGCGCCTTCGCATTGGCAAAATGATCGGGATCGATGGCGAAAGGCAGCGCTTTCGGGCGATGCGGCGCGCTCAGCGCGGGCTCCAGCACATCAGCAATCAGATTGGCGACGATTGTGGTCGAGACGGGCCGCGCATAATGGCCCTGATCGAGATAAAAGGTGGGACTTGCGACGACATCACGGCCATATTGCTGCATCAGCATGCGCGAAACATCGGCGCAGATCGTGCCATACCATTGCGAGATATAATTGATACCCGCATCGATTGACGGCACAGAATTGAGAAACGAGCCGTTGCGCGCCCCGAACACCAGTGTCGCGATGCGAAGATTCGGATTACGCTCAAGCGCATAGCGGATGATGCCTTCATAAAACCGTGCCCAGTGGCGGAACGGCCTGCGCTCGTCGCCATAAACAAAAGCGTCGTTGATGGCATATTCGATCAGCAGCAATTCGCAATCTTCCAACTGCTCGAAAATTTTAAGCTGATAAAGGCCGAGCGCGCTCGTCGTGCCGCCGACCGCCAGATCGGCCACCACGTCCAGTTCCACGCCGCGCTTCGCCATGGTCGAAAGCAGGGTCGGCAGATAGCCGGGCAGCATGACGGTGTTGGAACCGCCGATGATCACTGTTTTGAGTTTCATTTCGTCACCGTTGCTGCGCGCCCCGATGGGGTCAGTGCGCCGCAGCGCCACACCCCATAGGTGCCCTCATCCCAATCGAAATAATAGGCAGCCGCGATCTGACCCTTGTCCATCATCTGGGCAAAACGCTCACGCGCCTTTTCAACCAGTTCTTCGCGGTTTGAGTCATCCGCCGGGCAGGTTTTCGTGAGATTGGCAAAGCCCCATTCGGTAATCCAGCATGGCTTGCCATTATCGCCACCGCAGAAGGACAGCGACTTGGCGATATGTTTTGCGCGCGCGGCGCGTGTGCCGCTGCTGCCCGGATAGATATGGATACCATAGCCATCCGTTACCGCATCAAGCCCGTATTTTTTGAGCAAATCGGTAAACACGGCCGGATCTATGCTGTCCACGCCGCGCCGGTCGGCATCGCTGAAGGGAATGTCCGAAAGACCGGCGGATACCACCTTCGCCTTGGCGCTCAATCTGGTCTTTTCCAGTTGCGCGCGCGTCACGCGCAGCAATTCGACGTATTTTTGCGCGCCATTCTCAATGTCAGGGCGTTCTTCCATCTCATCGAGCGAACGCGCCGTTTTCATCTTTTCGCGTGGCAGGATGGCAAGGTCGCCATTATAGGGCGCCCAGTTGATCTCGTTGCCCGGCTCGACCGCGACCAGCGGCACGCCCAGCGCATCGATCTTTTGCAGGGCGTCGGCAAGTGCGGCCTCAAAGCGTTTCGGATCGATATCCGAAAGCTTATACATATCCCAGATGCGCCCCTGCCCCGAGCGCGGTTTTGTGCCTTGCGGGTAAAAATCGGCATTGTTGAGCGAGATTTCCAGCAGGATCGCCAGCCCCTTTTCATGCGCTTCGCGCACCGCCTCGATGCTCTTGTCGATGGGCCGCGTCAGCGACAACCGCACCGCAACGACGTCATTTTCGACCATCTGGTCGAATATTTTTGCGCGCTCGCCCGCATCAAGCCAGGCCATATTGACCCGGTTGACGCCAAAGCGCGTATCGCCAAAAGCACTGCCCGGCTGGATAGCGAGCAGGACAGCACTCAAAAACGCTGCCATTGCCCCTCTTCTGCCCCCGGTTCTTCTGGCGTGTCTGGTCATCGCAGGCCTATATCCTTCAATGCGCCATAGAAATTGGCCTCGCATTCCGAATAGCGATTGATCGCGCCCGGCACGTCGATTTTCGAGAGAAAATCGCGCAAAAAGGCTTTTTTCTGCGTCTCGCGGTTCCACACGCTGGCGTCGATATGCGGGAAGCCGACAAAGCCAAGCATCTCGCGCATGCGGTCATCGACCGCGATCATCAGGCCCGGAACGCCAGATTGCATGCCGATGATAGTACCATGGAAACGGCGGCTCAGGCCGAAATCCTGTGTGGAAATCCAGCTACGCCATTTATGCGTGTCGAAAAACACCAGCAACTCGTTCTTGCGCTGCCATTTTTCCATATGCTTGTATTCGGTGGGCGCCGTAATGCGGCTTGCCGCCTCGTCATAGGCCTGCGCATTGTCATCGACGGCCATGTTGAGGTTATAGACAATCACCTCATCCTGAATGACATAGCTTGCCACGCTGTCTTTTTCGAGCAATGCATGCGCGTCCACAATCGTGTCGGCCACACTGCCGAGATAGCCGCCAAACGAGATTTTCTGCGCATCCGCAAGGCTCGGATCGGCAAGGCGGCTTAGGGAGCGCTTCATTTCCTCGGGCCGGTAATAAAGCGAGGGGCAGCCGGTCGGGCGGACATATTTCATGCCCGCGTCTTTGAGAAACTCAGTCGTGAAATGCCCGCGCGTCAGGAAAAAGCTTT
>JAATGD010000048.1 GCA_015654965.1 Hyphomicrobiales bacterium | reverse complement strand
TCATCTGCGCTGCAATCATGTCGAGGATTTCGCTGACGTCCTCACCGACAAGACGCAATTCACCTCCGCATTCCGGGCAGCAGGAGCCAGGATCTAGCTCTCGGCGCTCGCGAACCGCCTTGTCCGAGACGCGTGGGCGCCGGCGCATGATCTTTTCAGACGTATCCGCCAAGGGAACAACAGACGCCGCCTCATCAGGTTCATCGATTGGCGCCGTACTGCCTTCAGCGGCGGCGATCAACAGATCCTCAAGCGCCAGTTCCAACTGCTCGATTTCACGCTCAATCTTTTCGGAGGACTTGCCGAAGACCTGTTTCTTCAGCTTGGCAATGCGCAGCCGCAGCGTTTGGATTAACTGATCATGCGCTTGCAATGTGGCCGACATCTTCGCGTTTTCCGCCTGCAAAGCGGCAATCATTGCCTTGAGAAAGGCTGGATCATCAGGAAGATTTGTCGTCGCGCTAGACATGATCCTGACTACCACGAGCCAGGATAAATTTCCATAAAAACCAGTGGTTTCAGTGGGATAAAATCACCCGACACGGGCCGGTGGCGCACCCCAATCAGGACGACGCCAATCGATCCCTTCCCACAACATCGCCAGTTGGGCCGACGTCAGCCGGGCAGTCCCGTCGGATGCAGAAGGCCAAGGAAACCGCCCCTTCTGCAAGATCTTGTAATACAGGCAGAAGCCCTGTCCATCAAAATAGAGCAGCTTCAAACGATCGCCACGTTTACCGCGAAAGGCAAAGACCGCGCCGCCAGTCGGCTTCTGACGCAAAACATCCTGCGCGAGCGCGGCAAGGCCCTCCACCCCCTTGCGCATGTCCGTGATGCCGCACGCAAGATACACCCGAACGCCGGTCCCAGGTCCAATCATGCTGCTTCCACTGCCCGGATAACCTGCGTCAGGATGTCGGGCGCCACCGAACTCTCGAAGCGAAGTGTGCGGCCGCAGCTCAATCGTAGCTCGATCATCCCGCAGCAGCTCTCCCTGAGTTCAGGGACATCGGTCTGCACGGCATTCATATCGACTGGAATGAACAATGCATTCGCAGATGCCGACAAAAGCCCCTTCTTTTTGAGCTCGCTCCGCCAGGCGTATATCTGCTGCCGCGTTAAATCGTGACAATGAGCAACCTCTGTGATCGTGGCTCCAGCAACCCCAACCGACATGACAATCGCAAGCTTGTCTTCTTCGCGCCACCGCCGTCGACGTTCCTGCCCAAGAATTTCAACACGCATCGCAATCCTCGCCTAAGACACGTCGCTAACGACGTCGTTAAACACGTCTCTTAGGCCATCAAGACGTTAGCCGGCAGGCGGTGCCAATCGGGCGGTTACCACCGAACTCACCTCGAATGCCATTCTTGCTTGGTCGAAGGATCACAAGGTCGAGTGGCATTACATCGCGCCGGGAAAGCCCATGCAAAACGGTTATGTCGAGAGCTTCAACGGGCGAATGCGTGACGAACTGCTCAACGAAAGCCTGTTCTTCGGCCTCGATCATGCCCGAAGCGCCATCGCTGAATGGGCCGCCGATTATAATCATTTCCGGCCGCACTCATCGCTCGGATATCAGACCCCGGCAAGCTATGCCGGGTCCATCGCCGCAACCGGCTCCAACGCTGCGCAAGATGAAAGCTTCGCGCTTCCGCCGGTTGCTCACACCGCGCCACTTGGCGTATTCAAAACCGCCGGGGCTCTAATCGCCGCTGGATGAAAGTTCAGTGGCAGGTCACCGAGTATCGAATTAAGAGATCTCCACAAACTGTGGCGAATAGATTTCTGTGCCAGCCAGCCTTAACTCATCTATCTCATCTATCGCTTTGTCGATTTGGTCAAAAGTTACACCTCTGAGCTGCCAAGGGGCGAATTCCCACCATTTACTGCGTGTTAGCCGATCTATAATGTTCTCCGAAAACCGCATGCGCTTGATTCTTGCAGGTGAACCAAAGGCAACAGAATAAGGCGGTATGTCTGATGTGACTACTGATCGAGCTCCAATCACTGCTCCGTCGCCAATTGTGACACCATTTTTTATGTAGACTCCGTGAGCAATCCAGACGTCATTCCCAATAATAGTTTTGCCGGATTTTCCGCGAAGAGATCGAGATAGCCGTTGATCTATTCGTTTAACATCCTGCTCAAATAGATTCCGGTCTTCGAAGTCGGGACCTAAGAGGAAAGGGCTTCTCTGATATTGAAATGGGTTAGTGCTAAGCCAATCAACTGGGTGCCCCTCTTGTCCAATATGAAGGCCATTTGATAGCGAGCAATATCGTCCGATATGCGTATGAAACAAGAAGCCACCAGTGACATAACTAAATGCGCCGAAAGAAAAATCATGTCGCAACTTCGTACCGGAAATTTGCGTGGGCGCTTCGATCCGCCCACGCACATGCTTGAAATCATTTATTCCTAGATCGTGATTAATTCCATTATCCAAAAGTATACCGGCGATATTAGGGTCATTATATTTCACGATTTTCCCACGAGTCATTTACTTTTCTTTCTAGCAGCTCTTGCTTCAAGGTCTTTAATCGACAATCTCACTATGGCCATCCTGTTTGTAAAAGTGGCCTGCCCCCTTGGGGTGATCCGTTTGGAATGTTAGTGCATGCTCGGTCTGCTGGCCACTGCTGGTGTTGACGCCGGTCCATTTTGGCGAAGCCAGACGGCTGCTTCGGGTGCCGGTGGCTTGTAACCCAGCGAAGAGTGGGGCCGCACGGTGTTGTAATGCTGTCTCCAATTTTCGATGACTATCTGTAAGCGCCGTCTCTGTCCCATTGGGTCCGCTGCTTTTTGATCATGGTTGCGCATGCGAGAAGGCCTCCAGGTTTATCTGGAGGCTGAATGATGGATGATGGATTTGTTGGTCGTTATGAGGTCGTTGAGCCGCGCCGCGGTAACCGGCGATGGCCGGATGACGTGAAGGCTCGCATTGTCGCGGAAAGCCTTGAGCCTGGTGTGCGCGTTGTGGATGTCGCGCGTCGTCACGGCGTTGTAGCAAACCAACTTTCCGATTGGCGACGTCAGGTGCGCGACGGCATTCTGGCCCTGCCGTTTGCGGCGGCAACGACGCCGTCGTTGCACGATGGTGCCGAGCCGGCATTCGTGCCTCTGGCAATCGCTGCGGAGCCGCCTGAGCCTGGCAATCCTTTGTCGTTGTCAAAGCTGGCCTCCAACAGGCCGCAGGCGGGATCAGCGGTGTTGACGTTGGAAATTAGCTCAGACGTTGTGATTTGGCAGATATTATAATAATACATATTAAATTACAAATTTATACTTAGCCTCCAGCAACCGCCATTGAGCAACTATCGATTATTTTGTTTTTTTTATAATGCTTTGAGAGAGATTCTTTGCTGTTTGGTAGCTTTGAGAACTCCTCCACAATCTTAATATAATTATCACGTAGCACTACTGACGACGGGTCTAAATTAGTGACCAGGGCCAAACCTGTCGGCGCCGCGTTAAGAAGAACAATCTTCAAATCAGGTCGGTATTTGTGAAGAATTGGTATAATCTTCCAAACATCCCCTGTCCACCATCGATCATATTGTGTTCCTGCGCTCAGATTGATCACCATTCCATGGTCGCGGTTGATCATGGTCTCCGTCAACGGCAGACAATCGTGCATTGCGATCAACGACTGTTTCGATGAGACTCTCTCGGTATTGTAGAAATCCCGTAACAAAAATTCAAACAGATGCATGCCGTCAAGAAAGCTAAGCTCTGGAGGACCGCCGAGTTCGGCAACCACATCAATATCTTCAAAAAAGCTATCGCTGGTCATCTGGAAAAGCGAAACTCGTTGTTTGTTCGCTGCAACGTTCCGATTGATAAGAAACTCGGGGTCTACACCCAAGGCGCGCTCCGAGCTTATTTGGCTAAAGTTTATACCATGTTGAACGCCAATCTCGAGGTATCGAATAGTGTTCCTGTCCCGAGACAGCTGCGCCAAGACTTTCGTGTAGTGCTCTCCGTTATGGACAACCGGTAAGTGAGATTCGATTGTATTTTCTAACTCAGTCATGGTGCCCATCTTACTAAGTGTTGGACCAGATTCCGCCGCTTTCCACGTAACTTGTCCTCAAGTCGAGACAAACCAGTATAAAGAATACTCGTGTATTATGTTAGCAAAGCTTTTGCTTTTTTTCCAACAAAGTTAACGCTCTTGTCTCGCATCCGCTTCGTCCCCTCCCAAATGTTAGTGCGCTATGCATCAAGTCGATTCGTTTTAAACGGCAAGCCCAGACGCAGCCGTGGATGGCGCATCAGTTGAGCTACCGTCTAAGCTTGACTTTGTACAAAATCCCTTGGGAATTTCGGGTTTGTAGCGGCGGCGCTGATCTTCCGCGTACTGGCAGCGTGGGGTGCGCGCGGTACCCGCATTTTGAGGCAATTTGAGCGGGGTGAATCAATTGGCCGCAGTCTCTCCGACTTGCCTGTTTCATGTGACCGGATTCGAACCGGTGGATGACCGATCACAATGAGAACTGCGTCGGATCGGGTGATCCTGTTCCGCACATCCTTCGCCAGTGGCTGGCGTCGTTTCGTCCCTGGTTCACGGCACCCAGCTGGGAGCATCTGCTGGTCCTGGTGATGGGAGCGATCCTGTCTCCAGGCAAGCGAACAGTGACGTCCTGTTTGCGAATCACCGGCCGCGCCGAGGCTGGCAATTTTTCCCTCTACCATCAGCTTCTTAATCGCGCGCGTTGGAACCCGCGCACGCTGGCTTCGCGGCTGTTATCGATCGTTGTCGCCCGCCTCGCACCCGATGGCCCTATTGTGATCGGCATGGATGACACCATCGAACGCCGATGGGGAGCAAAGATTGCCGCCCGTGGCATTTATCGCGATCCGGTGCGCTCCAGTCACGGTCACTTCGTCAAAGCCAGCGGTTTGCGCTGGCTGAGCTTCATGGTTCTTGCCCCGGTCCCATGGGCCAGATGCATCAAGGCCCTACCGGTCTTGACGCTTTTATGCCCCTCGGAGCGCTACGATAAGAAGAGAGGGCAAAAGCACAAACTGCTGACGGATTGGGCAAGGCAGGGCCTGATGCAGCTTTGCCGCTGGCTGCCTGAACGCGATCTCATCTTTGTTGGCGACAGCAGTTTTGCTGTCCATACATTGGCGGCGTCGCTGCCAGGCAGGGCCACCCTCATCACACGCCTGCGTCTGGACGCTAGTTTGTTTGCCCCGCCAGATCCGCGACACGAACACACGCTCGGGCGACCCGCACAAAAAGGCATGCCCCTGCCTAAGCTAAAAGCCGTCCTCAATAACCCCAAGACCGCGTGGCAACGCATCGTCGCCTCAAGTTGGTATGGCAGGCAAACCGATAAACACCTCGATATCACGACAGGCACTGGCTTGTGGTATCGGCGGGGAACCCCGCCAAGGCCAATTCGCTGGGTCCTGGTTCGAGACCCGACGGACCGTCGCGAACCACAAGCATTCATGAGCACCAATACCGAGCTCGAACCGACCCAGATCATCACCTACTTCGTTCGACGCTGGCAGATCGAGGTGACGTTCGCCGAAACACGCGCCCATCTTGGTGTGGAGACCCAGCGCCAGTGGAATAGCAACGCCATCATCCGCACGACACCTTCACTCTTGGCATTATACAGTCTTGTAACCCTGTGGGCGAGCGATGTTCTCAGCCAAACCACGCGCCTTACGCCGCCGCCTGGTACAAGAAAGCCGACCTCACATTCACAGATGCGATCGGTGCCGTTCGCCTCGTTTTGTGGAGCGACGATCTTTATCGACACTCACCGTCAAACCCGCAAATGCATAAAATACCTCCCGGACGGCTTCAGCGCATGGCCCGGGCTCTTTGCTTCGCCGCATAATGTACAAAGTCAAGCTAAGAACCATAACAGACGCCACTGCACGTGGTCGCCGCCCTGCAAATTGTGAAGCAATCTGTTCCTCGATCTCGATCACACATTGATACGTTGCGCGGAGGAGTGGTTAAAGTGAACTGCTAGCAATTCGATTGACTACGTCAATCTGCACTGCCGATGCTTGTATAGGCAAACCCGTGCTTTGTGACTTCATCATGGCGATAGATGTTTCTGAGATCGACGAGGACGGGAGAATTCATGACCCTCTTCAGCCGGGCAAAGTCGAGCGCGCGGAACTGGTTCCATTCGGTGACGATGACCAGGGCGTCGGCGCCTTGCGCCGCGCGGTAGGCGTCAGGAGCATAGGTGATATCGTCGATCACCTGGCGGGCATTGTCCATGCCTTCGGGGTCGTAGCCGGTCACCGTGGCGCCGCCATC
>JAATGD010000301.1 GCA_015654965.1 Hyphomicrobiales bacterium | reverse complement strand
GAATTTTATGATTTCATCATTTTCGTGTTTTTTGCCAGCGTGATCGGTCATCTGTTCTTTCCACCTGACATGCCTGACTGGCTGGTAATGATCCAGACCTTCGGGATTTTCGCGGCCGGCTATCTTGTGCGGCCTGTGGGTCGCATCGTACTGGCGCATTTTGGCGACAAGTTCGGACGCAAGCGGGTTTTCGCTTTCTCGGTCTTTCTCATGTCGATCTCGACGCTGGCCATGGCGTGTCTTCCGACCTATGCGACCCTTGGCATCGGTGCACCGATCCTCCTGATTGTTTTTCGCATGTTGCAGGGGGCGGCCATTGGCGGCGAAGTGCCCGGCGCATGGACATTCGTCGCCGAACATGTGCCAGCCAACCGCGTTGGCATGGCCTGTGGTTTTCTCTGCTCGGGCCTGACGCTGGGCATTCTGCTCGGTTCGCTCATCGCCACTGCCATTAACTGGATATTCACGCCGGAAGAATTGTCCGCCTATGCATGGCGCATTCCGTTTTTCATCGGTGGTATCTTTGGCCTTTTGGCGGTCTATCTGCGCCGCTGGCTGGCTGAAACACCGATCTTCACCGAGATGAAGAACAGCCGCCTTCTGAAAAATAAATTGCCGCTGAAAACCGTCCTGCGCGATCATCTGCATGGCGTTATCATTTCGGTGCTGCTGACATGGATCCTGTCGGCAGGGATTGTCGTGACCACGCTGATGACGGCAACGTTTCTGCAAAAGCTTTATGGCTACACGCCCCTGCAATCACTTGCCGCGACAAGCTTTGGCACCTTGTTTCTGATGTTCGGAACGGTCGGTGCAGGCGCGATTATCGACCGTATCGGCAGCGGACGTTTCTTCAGTGTGGCCGGTGTTTTTTTTGGTGCTGCAACCTTCGTGTTCTATACCTATGCTGGAACTTCGCTTCCTGTGCTGTTCGCGCTCTATGCCGTGATGGGACTGGCGGTCGGCATGGTAGGGGCGGTGCCTTACGTCATGGTGCGTGCATTCCCGGCACCGGTTCGCTTTTCGGGTCTCTCATTCTCCTACAATATTTCTTATGCGATCTTTGGCGGACTGACGCCGGTAATCGTGACCTCGTTTATGGCGGTTAATCCGATGGCCCATGCGTGGTATCTGGTGTTTATCGCTGTTCTGACAACAGTGCTTGGCTTTTACCTGCTGGCACGCAGTGATCGCGTCGAAGGCACGATTGGTCTTGGCGAAATGCCACCCAAGGATGCTGTCCACATTTGAACTCAATGAAAAGAGCCGCCAAGCGGCTCTTTTTTTGTGAGTATGGTCAGAGAATTTTCTGCATGAACAGGAGATCGAGCCAGCGACCGAATTTCTGCCCGACCTGTTTTAATGTGCCTGCTTCCTCAAAGCCTTGTGCCTTGTGTAACGCGATGGATGCAGCATTTCCGGCTTCGATCCCCGCGATCAGAACATGCACATGGCGCGCACGGGCTTCTTCGATGAGGGCTGCAAGAAGCGCGCGGCCAATGCCGCCGCCGCGTGCGTCACTTGCCACATAGATCGAGAGTTCGGATGAATGGCGAAAACCTTCAAACGGACGAAACGGGCCATAGCTCGCATAGCCGAGCACTTTGCCGTCGCGTTCCGCGACCAGCACCGGAAAACCATTGCGATTGCGCGCTTCAAGCCATTGTCGACGGTTCTCCAGATCAACAAGCGTTTCGTTCCAGATGGCGAGCGTGTTTTCGACCGCGTCGTTATAAATGGCGAGCAGGGCGGGGAGATCGGTTGTGGTCGTGTGACGGATCAGCAGGGTCATTCCAGATGCCTTTGTAAAGAGGGTACGCGTCAACATTTACAGCTTACAGTTAGGTCTTTTCCATCATAAACGGATGGTGTCCGATTGATTTCGGTTTGTGTTATTTGATCAAATGTAATAAATATTTCTTTATAGGATATAATTAGTCATGAATAAAAATGAAGAATTTAAATTTAATTTCGGCTGAAAACTATCCATTGGAGATAATTTTGGTATAATTATAGATGAAATTAGGTTTAACGGAAATGGTGACAAGAATAATTCTTGTTATACTATTTATAATAAAGATAATAACTATACATTATATGTTCCATATAATGATATTATAAATCATTCTAGATTAAATACAATTGCAATATTATTGAGCACATCAAGTAATAAAATATGTATGGCTGGCCTTCAGGTTATTGATGAAGATGGAACTTGTAAATTAGTTCAGGCTTTCTATTGATTTGATAGTAATAATTTAATTAAGTGCGCCTTTCTCAGATTCTGCAGTGAAGAAGGCGCACGGTTTTTTTATGTTACTTTAAAAGCTTGCTGCGCCTTCAGCTCCAATCGGCGGCGGTGCAGGACCGGCTCGGTATAGCCGTTTGGTTGCTCACGGCCCTTGAAGACCAGATCGCAGGCAGCCTGAAAGGCGATGGACTTTTCAAAATCCGCAGCCATCGATCGATAAAACGGGTCGCCTTCATTCTGCCTGTCTACGACTGCAGCCATACGCTTCAGGGTTTCGAGAACCTGCTCTCGCGAGACAACGCCATGGTGGAGCCAGTTGGCGATGTGCTGGGCGGAAATGCGCAAGGTGGCGCGGTCTTCCATCAATCCGACATTGTTGATGTCGGGCACTTTCGAGCAGCCGATGCCCTGATCGATCCAACGCACGACATAGCCGAGAATGCCTTGCGCATTGTTGTCGATTTCGTGTTGAATATCCTGCGGTGTCCAGTTCGGGCGCGTTGCCACCGGCACTGACAGGATATGGTCGAGTTTTGCGCGCGGGCGGCTTTTGAGCTGGCTTTGAACGCTTGCCACATCCACCTTGTGATAATGGGTGGCGTGCAGGGTGGCGGCGGTGGGCGAAGGCACCCATGCGGTGTTGGCGCCTGCCTTGGGGTGACCGATTTTCTGCTCCAGCATCGCCGCCATCAGGTCGGGCATGGCCCACATGCCCTTGCCGATCTGCGCATGGCCCGAAAGCCCGCATTCAAGGCCGATATCGACATTCCAGTTCTCATAGGCGCCAATCCACGCCGATTGCTTCATGTCGCCCTTGCGGATCATCGGTCCCGCTTCCATCGAAGTATGGATTTCATCGCCCGTGCGGTCGAGGAAGCCGGTATTGATGAAGACGACGCGTTCGTGAGCTGCGCGGATCGATTCCTTGAGATTGACGGTCGTGCGACGCTCCTCATCCATGATGCCCATTTTGAGCGTATTGGCAGGCATGCCAAGTAGTTCTTCGACACGGGTGAAGATTTCATTGGCAAAAGCCACTTCTTCCGGCCCGTGCATTTTGGGCTTCACGATATAGACCGAGCCTTCGCGCGAATTCATGCGGCGACCATTGGGACCGATATCATGGAGCGCAATGAGGCTCGTGAAAGCTGCATCCATGATGCCTTCCGGCACTTCATGACCGTCGGCATCTATGATGGCTGGGTTGGTCATCAGGTGACCGACATTCCGTACCAGCATCAGCGAGCGGCCCTTGAGCGTCAGGCTTGAGCCATCCGGTGCCGTGTAGGTGCGATCAGCGTTGAGGCGGCGCGTCAGCGGCTTGCCGTTTTTCTCAAACGTGTCTTCGAGTTTGCCATTCATCAGGCCGAGCCAGTTGCGATAGACGGCAACCTTGTACTCCGCATCCACGGCAGCAATCGAATCCTCGCAATCCTGAATGGTGCTGATGGCCGATTCGAGAATCATATCGGCAATATGCGCCTGATCGGTCTTGCCGATCGGATGGTCGGCATTGATGACGATATCGACATGCATATTGTTTTTGGCCAGAAGCACATTGGTCGGCCGTGCCGCGTCCCCATTATAGCCCTTGAACTGGCTGGGGTCTTTCAGGCTCGTCTCATCACCATTGCCGAGCGTGATAACAAGCTTGCCGTCATTGACAGCCAACCCCGCGACATCCGACCATGCGCCCGCGCTCAGTGGCGCACTTTCATCGAGAAAATTCTTGGCCCATGCGATGACTTTTTCACCACGCTTCGGGTTATAGCCTTTGCCCTTTTCCGCGCCATCAGTCTCGTCAATCGCATCGGTACCGTAAAGAGCATCATAGAGCGAACCCCAGCGCGCATTGGCGGCGTTCAACGCATAGCGCGCATTCATGACCGGAACGACAAGCTGCGGTCCGGCAATATGAGCGATTTCAGGATCGACATGGGCGGTTGCAACCTTGAAGTCGCCGCCTTCCGGCAAAAGATAGCCGATATCTTTCAGAAACTGCTGGTATTCAACCTGACTATAGCTTCTGTCGCGGTTCTGCTTGTACCAGTCGTCGATCTGGAGCTGAATTTCGTCTCGTTTTTTCAGAAGCGCACGGTTTTTGGGCGCGAGGTCACGAAGGATGGCGGCAAAACCCTGCCAGAATTTTTGCGGCTCTACACCCGTGCCGGGGGCTGCTTCATTGGCCAGAAAATCCACCAGTTACGGGGCAACACGCAGGCCTTCGATCTCGATGTAATTGCTCATAGATTCGCCTCCTCGATAAACAGATTGCGCCTGCACATGAAATGCGCGCTTCTTTCCCTCTATGAACCGCTTTGGCGCGATTTCGTCAATCACCGCGCAAGCACATCATTTGTGACGCTGCGGCGAAAATAGGGTCAGAATTTCAACCTTGCGCGAATGTCGGCGTGGGTAAAGCCCTGTGCCCGCAGGCTTTGAAGAGCCGTATCATGGCGGCTTTTGGACAGTTTCTGGCCGTCCTCGGCAAGGACCAGATCATGATGGTGGTAAAGCGCTTCGGGTAGGTCGAGCAGTTTTTGCAAAAGACGATGGACCGCGGTCGCATGATAAAGATCGCGACCGCGCACGACATGGGTGATGCCTTGCAGCGCATCATCGATGACCACGGAAAGATGATAGCTCGTTGGCGTATCCTTGCGCGCCAGAATGACATCGCCCCATCGCGCAGGGTTGGCCTTGATCCGGCCTGTTTCGCCTTGCGGACCCTTGCCCTCTTCATTCCAGAACAGGGGGGCATCGGCCAAGGCAAGCGCCTTTTGCATGTCGAGCCGCCAGGCATAGGGCGCGCCTGTCGCCATCAGTTTCAAGCGTTCCTGTTCGCTTAAAAACCGCTCGCCTTCGGGATAATGGGGGCTGCCGTCTGGATCACATGGCCATTCCTTGCCCTTGGAAAGCGCATCGCCAATTTGTTCGCGCACCGCAGTCCGGCTTAAAAATGCGGGATAGACAAGCCCCATATCGGCAAGGCGGGTCAGTGCATTGCGATATTCGGCAAAATGTTCCGATTGACGTCGAACCGGCTGTTCCCATTCAAGGCCAAGCCAATGAAGGTCGTCATAAATGCCCTGTTCAAAGGCAGGCGTGCAGCGAGCAGTGTCGATGTCTTCCATACGCAGCAGAAGGCGTCCATCCGTCTCCTGTGCCATATGCTGGTTTAAAAGAGCCGAATAGGCGTGACCGAGATGCAATTGGCCATTGGGGCTGGGAGCGAAACGATAGACGGGGCGGGACATGATCGTGTGTGTCAGTTGATTGTCATTAAAATCCATTGCTACGCTGTCCGATGACAGAAGGAAAGGGCAGGATTGTGCAGCGAATCGAGACATTGGACGATATCGAAAAGGGCCTTGATGCTCTGGTTGTCGTTGATGCGCGTCTGGTTGCAATCCGCAGCCGCGCCAATGCGTTGCAATTGCGCCGCTCATTGCCGGGGTTTGAAAGCCTCGCATCGATTATCGTGGCGCAACAGGTTTCAACGGCAAGTGCGGGCGCGATATGGGCGCGGCTGCGAGAGGTGATCGATCCCCTGACACCTGATGCCTATATTGCGGGTGGTGAGGAGGCATGGCGACTTGCCGGTCTGTCGCGTCCCAAGCAGCGCACGTTGTTTGCCGTCAGTCAGGCCCTGGCGGAAAATGCGCTGGACCTGCACGGGCTTTGCGATCTGCCTGCCGAAGACGCTATCGCTCAATTGACAGCCATCAAGGGGATCGGACCATGGACGGCAGAGGTCTATCTGCTCTTTGCCGCCGGTCACCCGGATGTGTTTCCGGCAGGTGATGTGGCCTTGCAGGCGGCCGTCGGGCATGCGCTTTTGCAGGATATCCGCCCGGATGCACTCGCACTTCGCAATCTTGCTGAAGACTGGTCGCCATGGCGCGGCGTGGCGGCGCGTTTGTTCTGGGCTTATTATGCGGCGATCAAGGGTCGCGAGGCCGCACCGCTTCTGTAAAACTTGCGTGTTATGAAGCGCATAAACATGTTTCTGCTTCACAATCCTGTCACGTCGCGCTTACATTATTTCCATCAGGTGATGACGGTATTTCGATTCGCAGACCCTTGATATTCTGTGCATTGCAATGCCGCCCCACAGGGTTGGAGCGTTGCAGATTGCGCCCGTAAAGGACGTGCAAGGCTCCGATTAAAGAGTGCAGTTCCATGGACAGGTTTCGTGGCTCCTTGGAATTGCTCTGAAGGAGGTGCGCCTTTGAATGTTGCCGTCTCTCCCCGGACTGTGTCGGGCAGTGGTTTTCCTGCGCTGGTCCTGAACGCGGATTATCGTCCGCTCAGCTATTATCCCTTGTCGCTCTGGTCATGGCAGGACGCGATCAAGGCGGTCTTTCTTGAACGTGTGCATATCGTGGCGGAATACGATCAACTCGTTTCCTCGCCATCCTTTTCCATGCGTATTCCGAGCGTTATCTGCCTCAAGGATTATGTGAAGCCGCCGAGCCATCCTGCCTTCACGCGCTTCAATGTGTTCTTGCGTGATCGGTTCGAGTGCCAGTATTGCGGCTCTCCCCATGATCTGACGTTCGATCATGTCATCCCGCGCTGTCATGGTGGGGAGACGACATGGGAAAATGTTGTTGCCGCCTGTTCACCGTGCAATTTGCGTAAAGGAGGTCTGATGCCTGCTGCCGCAAAAATGTGGCCGCGACAGAAGCCGGTCATGCCGGACATGCAAAACCTGCATAATAATGGACGCCGTTTCCCGCCCAATCATCTTCACGACAGCTGGCTCGACTTCCTGTATTGGGATGTCGAACTGGAGCCATAGTCCCACAGTTACCCGACTGACTTTCCACTCTTTGCAAAAGCACCAAAGTAGCCGATTGCTGCAAACAGCAGGCTTGCGACGACGTTCCATCCGGCAAAGGACAGGCCGAGGAAATGTCCGGGCGCGCTGTCACATGCGGGCGGGCGGGTCGAATTGAGATCGCTCAGGAGATTGCCGGCATCGAGCGTGATTTTCATGGATGCTGCACTGCAATCAGCCGGTCCCGCCCAGTATTTGAGTTCAACGCCGGTGTGAAAAATCGCCAGCGCCAGTCCATAAGTCATCAAAAGCGCGCCGATCAGGATGAGGCCGCGGGTTAACACGGGCGGCCATTTCAGTCCGCTGGAAACCCAGGCCATCGCCAAAACCGGAATGCCGACATAATAGGGCGTACGCTGTTCGAGGCAGAGCTTACAGGGCATGAAACCGCCAATATGCTCAAAACCGAGCGCGGTGCCGACAGTTGCAGCAAGGCCAAGGGTTAATATCCCGGCGGTCCAGAACTGTATTTTTCCAGTCGGATGATTGAGTGCGAATGCCATGCAAAGCGTCCTGTAGTGGCTTACGGCTTGAGGATGAATGCCTCATCCATGAAGGTATTTTACGGCGAAAAAAAGCGCGATCAGGAAAATTGCGAAGAGTGACGCAATCAGCCCCAGACGTTTTTCGATGAATTCGCGGATCGGCTCGCCATAGCGGCGCAACAGCCATGCGAGAAGAAAGAAACGCGCCCCGCGCGCGACGATAGCGGATGCGATGAACAGCCAGATGTTGATACCGGCAGCGCCCGAGAGAATCGTCACCACCTTGATGGGCGGCAGATGTGCAAGCCCTGAAGTGATGAGCATCAGAAGAATGGCATCGGCGCTGGTGGTGCCGCGCAACTGCTCGAAAGTGTCGAGCTTGCCATAGATTTCCAGAACCGGCTTGGCGATCTGCTCATAGGCATGATAGCCGAGATACCAGCCTGCAATGCCGCCCAGAACAGAAAACAGAGTGGCGATAAAGGCATAACGATAGGCGCGCTCGGGTTTTGCCAAGGCCATGGGCAAGAACAAAACGTCAGCCGGAACCAGAAATACCGAGCTTTCCACAAAAGCGATGATGGCGAGCCACCACTGCGCTGATTTTCTTGCGGCAAGAGAAATCGTCCAATCATAGAGGCGGCGTAGCATGGAAAGTCCGGATATTTTGCGGCGAAGCGCCATTGTTGCGGTTGCGCAGTCTATAAATAAAAAAGACGGCGCAAACAATGTGCGCCGTCTTTTTCTATCGTTTAAGTATGCTCAGCGTTTGTAAGCGCTGCAAATATATTTGGTTTCGAGATATTCCTCGATGCCATATTTTGAGCCTTCACGGCCAAGACCGGATTGCTTCACGCCACCGAAGGGCGCAACCTCGTTGGAAATCAGCCCGGTATTGTGTCCGACCATGCCATATTCTAGCGCTTCACTCACACGGATGGCACGGCTGAAATTCTCCGTATAGAAATAGGCAGCAAGCCCGAAAATCGTATCATTGGCCATGGCAATCGCTTCTTCTTCCTTATCAAAAGGAAACAACGGCGCCAGAGGACCAAAGGTTTCTTCCTTCGCGACCAGCATATCCGAGGTAACACCAGTCAGGACGGCCGGTTCAAAGAAAAGCCCGCCCAGCTCCTTGCCGCCGGTCATCAGTTTTGCGCCCTTCGAGATGGCATCTTCTATATGCGCCTTAACCTTGGTTATGGCTTTTTCTTCGATCATCGGCCCGATATTGACTCCGGGCTGGGTGCCGTTGCCGACTTTCAGTTCCTTGACCTTGGCCGCAAGTTTTTGCGCGAATTGGTCATAAATACCGCGCTGCACATAGATGCGATTGGCGCATACGCAGGTCTGGCCAGCATTGCGGTATTTGGAAACCATCGCGCCTTCAACGGCTGCATCGAGATCGGCATCGTCAAACACGATGAAGGGTGCATTCCCGCCCAGTTCCAGCGACATGCGTTTGATGGTTGGAGCACACTGTTCCATCAGCAAACGACCGACTTCCGTTGAACCCGTGAAGGAGAGTTTGCGGACGATTTCGCTTCCTGTGAACTCTGCCCCGATTTCACGCGCCTTGCCGGTCACGATCTGCAAGACGCCAGCCGGAATACCCGCTTCCTGTGCCAGAACGCCAAGCGCCAGTGCCGTCAACGGGGTCAGGTCGGCAGGTCGCACGATCATTGTGCAGCCCGCCGCAAGAGCCGGTGCTGCTTTTCGGGTAATCATCGCTGCCGGGAAATTCCATGGCGTGATTGCTGCTGTAACCCCGACCGGCTGGCGAATGACCGTCAGGCGCTGGCCTGACTGCGGCGAGGGGATGGTGTCGCCATAAATGCGTTTGGCTTCTTCAGCGAACCATTCAATGAAAGACGCGGCATAAAGAACTTCACCACGCGCTTCCGTCAGCGGCTTACCCTGTTCTGACGTCATGATGAGCGCAATATCATCGGCATTGGCAACAATGAGATCGAACCATTTACGCAAGAGTGCCGCGCGTTCCTTGGCGGTTTTCGCAGCCCATTCCGGAAATGCTCGCGCCGAAGCATCAATCGCTTCCTTGATGGTGTCTCTTGGCAGGGAAGGGACGGTTGCGAGCACGGAGCCATCGGCGGGATTGCTTACGCTGATCGTCTGGCCGTCCGGAGCGTCAATCCAGTGACCGTTGACGAGGCATTGTGATTTCAGGAGCGAGGGATTTTTCAGGGCGATCATATTGTATGCTCCAATCTTGATCTTGCGCATAAACATTGTTCAATATATTGAACGATGTCCGATATATTGAATTAAATAGACGGCGATCACTTTTGTCAATCATCCCCTTTGAAGAGACGCTCATGAATGAAACCGCAACCGACACGTCAGGTTCCCTGAAACCTGTACCGGCAGTTATGCGTGCCGCAGCGATTCTGGATTGTGTGGCGCTCTCTGTGCTGGAGCGAGGGCAGGGTCTTAAACTGTCCGATATTGTGCGGCTGACAAAATTGCCGAAAAGCAGCGTGCACGGCTTGTGCCATACGTTGGTGCATCTGAACCTGTTGGAAATGGAAGCGGGTGGACATTATTGCATGGGGCCTCAGTCGTTGCGTTGGGCGCAGGCATTCCAATCCGGCAGCGATATTGTCGAGGCGTTCCAAGTGGTCGTCGCACAAGCACGAGAGTTGGATGCCTATACATTGACGCTCTCGCATATGGATGGTTCGGATGTGATCTATCAGGCCTGTCGCAATTCAAATGCGCCCTTGGGAATCACATTTCGTGTCGGAATGCGTGTTCCCGCTGTCTTTACGGCGACGGGCAAGGCCATGCTGGCAACGATGCCGGAACCTGCGCGGATGCAACATCTTCCTGCGAAGTGGCCAGCACCCCTCACGCCTGCAAGCGTTACATCGCTTCATGCTTTTGAAGCTGAAATGACTGACGTGCAAGCGCGTGGCTATTCACTGGATAACGGCCAATTGCGAGAAGGAATGTTCTGCATTGGTGCGGCGATTGTCGATGGGGCTGACAGACCTGTTGCCGGAATCGGTCTTTCCCTGATGGCCGCCGAGGCTCACACGGAAGTGTTGGAAGACCTGGGTCGGCGGGTGCGTTCCTTGTCGGATCAGATAAGCGCACGGTTAGGTCATGTTTGATTGTAAGAATTGCTCTGTTTTGAGGTGCCCGCACGTCATAAAGTTTCGTTGTTTTGCCTGTTGAAAAGAAAATCATATTTTTTGAGCAATTGCGTTGACATGTTCATGCGTGTCGCCCTATATGGCGCACAACGAGGGCGGCGACGCTGCAGGCGTGTGTAAGATGCGTCCTTGTTTCTGGCATTTATGGTTAT
>JAATGD010000401.1 GCA_015654965.1 Hyphomicrobiales bacterium | reverse complement strand
GGGCCGGTGACGAACATGTAGGAGGTGTCGCGCACCATGAAGATGAAGTCGGTCATGGCTGGCGAATAGACGGCACCACCCGCGCAAGGTCCCATGATGAGCGAAATCTGCGGCACCACGCCCGAAGCGTCGACATTGCGCTTGAACACATCGGCATAGCCTGCAAGCGAGGCGACACCTTCCTGAATGCGTGCGCCGCCGGAATCATTGATGCCGATGACCGGCGCGCCATTTTTGACCGCCATATCCATGATCTTGCAGATTTTCTGCGCGTGCGTCTCGGAAAGCGAACCGCCCAGAACGGTAAAATCCTGACTGAACACATAGACCTGCCGGCCATTGATCGTGCCCCAGCCGGTCACGACACCGTCACCCGCCACTTTCTGTTTTTCCATGCCGAAATCGGTGCAGCGATGGGTGACATACATGTCGAATTCTTCAAACGAACCTTCGTCGAGCAACACGTCCAGTCGTTCGCGTGCCGTCAGTTTGCCTTTTGCATGTTGTGCATCGATGCGCTTCTGGCCACCGCCCAGACGCGCCTCGTTGCGGCGCGCTTCAAGCTGTTGAAGAAGATCCTGCATTCGCTCCGCCCCTGGAAACTCATGAAATTGCGAATAATTATGACTGTATGCTTAGAGCCAGTATGCCGCATTCTGGAAGCTTGAAAAGGTGCTGTTGTGTAATTTATAAATTTGCAAATAGCGAAATGCAAATTTGCAAACAGGCACCAGACATGGCACCGAAGAAATTATATGTAGGCAGAAAAATTCGTGGCATTCGCGAAGAACATAAGGCAACGCAGTCCGCTTTTGCCGAACGCCTTGGTATTTCAACCAGTTATCTCAACCAGATCGAAAATAACCAGCGTCCGGTTTCAGCCGCCGTCCTGCTGGCATTGGCTGAAAACTACCAGATCGATATCGGCTCCATTTCGCTGGGCGATGATGACCGGTTGTTATCGGCTGTTTCCGAAGCGCTGGCCGATCCGGTTTTCGATAATTACAAGCCGAATTTGCAGGAACTAAAACTGATCACCCAGAACGCGCCGGGGCTGGCGCATGCGCTCATCGCCTGCCATCAGGCCTTTCGGCGCAATAGCGAGCAACTGGCAAGCCTTGACAGCCAGCTTGGTCGTGCGCCGTCGATGGCCGAACTTGCACCCTATGAGGAAGTGCGCGATTTTTTCCACTTCATCGACAATTACGTGCATGAACTCGATATTGCCGCCGAACAGCTTGCGCAAAAGTTGAATATTCCGGCGCGTGATATTGGTTTGGCACTACCGCAATATATGGAGGAAAAGCATCGCGTGCGCATAGCGCGTGCCGATCCCGACGAGGCAATCCTGCGCCGTTTCGATACGCAAGCGCGGGTTCTCTATCTCAATCCTTATTCCCCCGCCTCCACGCGCCATTTCCAGACCGCTTTCCAGATTGCGGAACTGGAGATGGAAGAGCTTGTTTCGGCCATTGCGCACCGCGCCGATTTCCGTTCCTTGGAAGCGGTCGAGATCTGCAAGATCGGATTGCGCAATTATTTTGCCGGTGCGCTGATGCTGCCCTACCAGACCTTTCTGGAGGCGGCGAAGGAATTGCGTCACGATCTCGAATTGCTGGCGGCGCGCTTTGGCGCGAGCCTTGAGCAGGTGGCGCATCGGTTGAGTACTTTGCAGCGTTCGGGCCTACGTGGTGTGCCTGTGTTTTTTGCCCGTATCGATCGGGCCGGAAACATCACCAAGCGCCATAGCGCCGCAAAACTGCAATTTGCCCGTTATGGCGCGGCCTGTCCGCTCTGGAACGTGCATCAGGCGTTCGAGATGCCGGGACAGATCATTCGGCAACTGGCCGAAACGCCGGATGGGGCGCGCTATCTTTGTGTCGCAACCGAATTGAGCAAGCGCGATGGCGGCTTTCATGCGCCGCAACGTCGCTATGCCATCGCATTGGGCTGTGAAGTGACACATGCAGCCGATTTCGTCTATGCGGACGGGCTGGATATTGCGGCACGTTCGGCTTTCGATCCGATTGGTGTCTCATGTCGCATCTGCGAAAGGGCCGAATGCATCCAGCGCGCCGTGCCACCGCTCAAAAGCCGCCTGTCGGTCAATCACGACCGGCGCGGGATTTTGCCGTATCAATTGCTTTAAAAGCCCGCATGGTCTTTGAGGAACTCGGCTTCTTCTGGCGTGGTCTGGCGGCCAAGAACCTGATTGCGATGCGGAAAACGCCCGAAGCGTTCGATGATGTCATGGTGCTGGCGGGCGAAATCAAGGCCGTTTTTGTCGCCAAGTTTTTCGTAAAGCTCAATGCTGCGTTTTTGATCTGCGAGATTTTCGCTGTGCATGAACGGCAGATAAAAAAACTGGCGTTGTTCGGGCACAAGCTCCCGGTCGAAATCATGATCGAGCGCTTGTGCTGCCATGTCACGCGCCAGACCGTCGCTCTCGAAAGAGCGCTGTGAGCCGCGAAACAGGTTACGCGGAAACTGGTCGAACAGAATGGTCAGCGCCAATGCGCTTTGTGGCTGCTGTTTCCAGTCTTCAAACTTGTCTTGGCAGGCATCCTCATAGAGAGACAGGAATTTTTCGCGGATTTCCGCGTCGATATTGTCGTTTTTCTCAAACCATTTGCCGTGCATGCGGGTCGAAAACCAGAAATCGAGAACATTTTTGGACTGATCGGTCATGGATTGGCTTTCGTTTGAGGCGCGGTACTGTCCGGTTGCGGGCAGGGCGACTGACCCTTGAAATTACGCGAGGCGCATTCAAAACGCTCAAATCCCTTACCCGTATCAATTGCGGTTCTGGCCGCACCTCCACAGCCACTCAGGGCCACAAGGCAAAAAAGGATTATGAGCTTTTTCATGATGGCCCTTTCAAGAGGTTTTCATGCCCATAAATAGGGCCGGGGCGCTTGTAAGGCAATGATACGCGTCAGCCGCGTCCACGATAGTTAGGAACATCCTGCGCCGGAATCCAGACATTTTTCGGCGCTTCGCCCGTCTGGTAAAACACGTCGATAGGAATGCCGCCACGCGGATACCAGTAGCCGCCGATGCGCAGCCATTCAGGCTCAAGCAATTCGACAAGACGCTTGCCGATCGTCACAGTGCAATCTTCATGGAAGGCACCGTGGTTGCGAAAGGAAAACAGGAACAATTTGAGCGATTTGCTTTCGACAAGCCATTGGCCGGGAACATAATCGATCATCAGATGGGCGAAATCAGGCTGGCCGGTCATCGGGCAGAGCGATGTGAATTCGGGTGCCGTGAAGCGCACGCAATAAGGCGTTCCTGCTTGCGGATTTTGCACCTTTTCCAGAATGGCTTCTTCGGGCGATTGGGGAACCTGACTGTTTGAGCCAAGCTGTTTGAGATCGGAATAGATCGTCTTTTCAGACATTTGCGCATCTTTCTTCAAAAAGCCACGGCGCAACCTGTCATGCGCGTGAAACGCATCTGTCCTTGTTTTGACCGGGTAGGCTGCGACCGGTGGCAAGATTGCCGTTGCGCTGACCTAGCAGCCTTGCTTATGGCGGTAAAGCACAAAAAGAAAAGCTCGCGCGGGGGCTTGCGCGAGCTTTTCCGGGCTGACCTTTATGAAAAAGTCAGCGCCGATCCGAAATTGAATAACCGATGGCAATGCCGATCAGGATACCGACAAGGCCAGCCGTTCCGAACAGGGTGGTTGCGGTGCCCGGGTTTTCCTTCACCGTGTCGGCTACAGCCTGACCACGTTCGCGGACAACCTGTGCCGCGTGACTAAAACGGCCCTGTGCATCATCGAAAGCATCTTCGGCGCGACCGCGCAAATCACTTGACTGGGAGGAGAGAGAGTTGGTGATACGCTTCAATTCGCTGCGCAATTCGGCAACCTGCTGCTCAAGCGCTTTCTGAATGTCATTCTCGGCCATGTGTCGTCTCCGTTATTGATACGATATGAACGTGTGAATTGCGTTTCGGTTCCCTGCGATTTTTATTCTTCTATCAGCTCGTCCCCGTCCTTGCCGTGAACGCCGCATCGTGAATACATGCGTTCCGTGATGGATTTTTTCAATCCGTTGCCGAACGGCAATTCATAATGGTCGATGACATCCACTCCCATGCACCATTTTATATCATGGGGGGAAAGCCCGTAATTGGTTTCCAGAAAAGCCAACGCATAGTCGAAACCGTCATCGCAGTTTTCGGTCTTGCAGAATTTGCCGTCGCGGGCGAGCTGGCGAATCGAATTTTCGCCGAGTTTGACAACAATCGGTTCAACCGCGAAGGGGGCAGCACCGCCAATGGCAATGATGCTCAGTCCTATCAAAGTGTATTTTATCGATCGCCGCATGAAAAACCGTCAATATGTTGAGTCATCGCCTTATAACCTATGCTGGCAAGCCTATCCATGCCCCATTGAGGTGGCGTGCAATACAGCACAAGAGGCGTGATCTGGCAGGAAATCGTGGTTTGATGTTGACTTTTACGTAAAAGCGGTTGCAAAACAATCAATCACTTCATGCAAGGTGAGCAATTGTGACGCGCGAATATTACACGATTACCGAGCTGACGCGGGAATTCGGCATATCGACCCGGACCCTGCGTTTTTACGAGGATGAGGGGCTGATTGCGCCGGTGCGCCGGGGGCGGACACGCCTGTTTCGTCCCTCTGACCGTCAGCTTCTCAAGCAGATTTTGCGCGGCAAACGCCTTGGCTTTTCCATCGCCGAAATCCACGAGATCATCCAGATGTATCGTGAGCCACCCGGTGAAACCGGCCAGCTTACGCTTTTGATGAAGCGGGTCGAGGAAAAGCGCGCCGATCTACGTCAGAAGCGCCGCGACATCGATGAGACGGTCGGCGAACTCGACCAGATCGAGGAGGCTTGCATCGAACGTCTGGCGGAACTGGGCGTCAACACCTGATAGTCATGGCTGGGTTTCAGGCACGGGCGAGCACATCAGGGTGATCTGCTGTACCGTGCTGTTATTGTCCTGATTGGCCTTGCCGCTCGACACATCATCAAACAGTTTTGCCTTGTCGAGTTCGCTGACCACGCAGTCACAAAATTGCTGGCAGAGCGTCTGACTGCCATTGGGCAGGCAGCTTGCGACACAAGCTTGCGTGAAAGACCCGCGATGATCGGGCGGTGCAATGAGCGAAAACACATAGACCAGAGAAATCAGTACCGGCTGGTGGATGAGGTAGAAGGCAAGGCTGTGGCGACCGATGAAACTTAACGGTTTTTGCAGGAAACTGGGACTGATGCCGCCTGAAAACCAAGTGAGGGCGTTGGTGTGTTCGGCGATCCGTGCTGTCGCAATGCCGATCAGGACCGCGCCGAACCATGGAAACAAGGGCACATAGTCGTTTGAGAGCGGGATAAGCGTCGATAGGCCCACAAAGGCGAGGGCCGGGTGGTTGAAGATGTCCGAACGCGCATAAAACGGTGCTGCTATGACGAGGGCAGCAACGACCAGTGTCAGGAGTGGGGGCAGGCGTAGAAACAAAAGGCCCAGGACGCTTGCCAGTGCGATCTGGTGCAATATGCCGAAGAAGATAAAATTCTCCGACGACATGGAATAGGTGATTGCGGTAATGGCTGCCGCTGCCGCCACGATCTGCAACAGTCGCTTGCCCATCGGTCGCCATCGGATAGTGCGTCCATGCGCCAGAACCAGACTAAAACCGACCAGATACAGGAAGCTCGAGGCGATGCAGCGGGCAAAAATCTTCCAGCCGCCTTGTCCGGTCGTGCCGGGCGCGAGATAGCCGAAAAACTCCAGATCCCAGCCAAAGTGATAAATGGCCATGGCGATCAGCGCCACACCACGCGCAATATCGAGACGGTCAAGACGCGGGCGTTTGGCTGTTTCTGCAATAAGAGGGGTGGCCAGTGGGGGTGTCTGGGCCATTCTGTTTCCTGTTCTCGAATCGTGCTTATCTGCTGGTGTTTCTAACATAGGCGGTTGAAAGCCTGTAGTATGGTGGCGGACTTGTTCGGGGTGGACGCATGTTCTTCAGTCTTTCAAAACTGTTCTGGCTCTTGTTCCAGCCGACCACCCTTGTTTTCCTTTTCGGTCTGATCGGTTTTTTTGCCCTGTGGCGCGGCGCACGCAAATTGGCACTGGTGTCGCTTGGTCTGTCGTCCTTCCTCCTGTTTGTCGGCTGTTTTACGACGATGGGTGCCATGCTGCTCGCACCGCTGGAAGAGCGATTTTCTCAACCGAACCCCTTACCCGACCGCATTGACGGCATTATCGTTCTGGGCGGTTATATGGATGGCGAAATCAATGCGGAAAGGGGTGGGTTTGAACTCAACAGCGCCGCCGACCGTCTTGTCGAGGCGCTGCGGCTCGCGCGTCTTTATCCCGATGCCCGCATGATCGTGTCGGGCGGGCAGGGTACGTTTTTTGAAGACTCCGCACCTGAAGCCGAGACGACCCGCAGCTTGCTGGAAGCGCTGGGGTTTTCAGGCAATCGCTTCATTTATGAAAACCAGTCGCGTAACACGGTGGAAAATGCAGTATTTTCTAAGGAAATTGCCAAGCCGCAAGAGGGCGAAACATGGCTTCTGGTCACATCCGCCTATCACATGCCGCGGGCGATCGGCTGTTTTCGCAAGGCGGGCTTTGATGTTACTGCATGGCCGACCGATTATAAAACGCGGCGCAATGAAAAACTGGCGATCTATCTTGAAAACCCCTTGGCCGCCTTGTCGCGGATGAGCATGGCGATAAGGGAGTGGACCGGGCTTTTCGCCTATTGGCTGACCGGCAAGACGGATATGCTGCTGCCGCAACCCTGATGCCACATTATTGCCGTCACTTTAAAGCTTTTGTTAAGTATGGAATTTTTCAAGTCTTTGAAATAGAATGTAAATTATGTAAAGCTGATATTCTGGAATGCGGTGTTGCCACAATCCAGCCTTTTTTAACCGTTGCTTTTGGATGGTCGCAGGTCTATATGTGCTCTCACAGCAACGTGATAAAAACGTTGCGGGTTAACAGGCACAACAAGGTTGTTGAAAATTTCCATGGATGAAACCGTTGAAAAATCCTGCTGGGGCGTGACGTTCCGTGCGGTTATCGGACTATCTGCCATCATTCTTCTGGCTTATCTTTTTCTCAAGTAATTGATTGTTTTTCTTCATTGCCATGCCGGATCGGGCGACTAGTGGTTTGAATTTGACATTTAAGTCCCATTCGCCATTGAGTGTTGTTTCAAATGTCAAATTCAATCCACTCGTCCGGCTTTTTGCGTATTCCGGTGATTTGATGCCGCATTTCGGCACTGTTTGGCGTTAGCCGTTTCCTACACTATCTGCTATAAGGCTGGCATTGACGGCTAAGGGTGGTCTGGTGAAGGTGTAGAATGTTTCTTTCGGTTTTCGATCTCTTCAAGATTGGTATCGGGCCTTCCAGTTCGCACACGATGGGTCCGATGACGGCTGCGCGCATGTTTCTTGATGAAATTGCTGGCGGCAACTGGCCGCGTCCCGCCCATTCCAAAATCCATCGCCTGAAAGCAAGCCTGCACGGCTCGCTCGCCTATACGGGCGTGGGACACGCCACCGACCGCGCCGTTATTCTGGGGCTTTGCGGCTATCTGCCCGACACGATCGATCCCGACATCATGGAAGCGCAAGTCGAAAAGGTTTACGTGAACCGGAAAATAAAACCGGAAGGCCATCCCGCCTATCATTTTGACCCGAAAGCCGATCTGGTTCTGGACCGCAAGACGCCGCTTCCCGGCCACGCCAATGGCATGACGTTTTCCGCCTATGATCGTGATGACAATCTGCTTTTACGC
>JAATGD010000251.1 GCA_015654965.1 Hyphomicrobiales bacterium | reverse complement strand
GCTTCCAGCTCGCGACCGGACCCACGGCCAGGAGGAATACGGCGGGCGCCTTGAGGGGACCGAACACCGCCTCGAAGTACGGCGGGCCGCTGGCGATCTTCCCGGCGCCGCGCGCGTCGAGGAAGAGCGGGTAGAGCGTGCCCAGCATCACGGCGGCGAGCGCCACGGCGAGCAGGATGTTGTTCGCGAGCAGCAGCGACTCGCGCGACACGGGTGCAAAGCCGCCGCCCAGGCCCACGCGCGGGGCTCGCCACGCGAAGAGCGCCAGCGAGCCGCCGATCACGATCACGAGGAAGATCAGGATGAAGATGCCGCGTGCCGGATCGGTGGCGAACGCATGCACCGAGGTGAGCACGCCCGAGCGCACGAGGAAGGTGCCCACGAGCGAGAGCGAGAACGCCGTGATCGCGAGCAGCACCGTCCAGCTGCGGAACGTGCCGCGCTTTTCGGTGACGGCGAGCGAATGGATGAGCGCCGTGCCCGCGAGCCACGGCATGAAGGACGCGTTTTCGACCGGATCCCAGAACCACCAGCCGCCCCAACCGAGCTCATAATAGGCCCAGTAGGACCCCATGGCGATGCCGCCGGTCAAAAACATCCACGCGACCAGCGTCCACGGACGCACCCAGCGCGCCCATGCCGCATCAATCCGCCCGTCAAGAAGGGCCGCGACCGCAAAAGAGAAGCAGACCGAAAAGCCGACATAGCCGAGATAAAGCAGCGGCGGATGAATGGCGAGGCCGATATCCTGAAGGATTGGATTGAGGTCGCCGCCTTCAAGGGGTGCGGGGAAAATCCGTGTGAAAGGATTGGAGGTGAAAATGATAAAAGCCAAAAAAGCTGATGCAATCCATGCCTGCACGGCAAGCACATTGGCGCGCAATGTTTCAGGCAGATTACCCGAAAACGCTGCAACTAAAGCACTGAAAAAGGTGAGGATGAAGACCCACAGAAGCATCGAGCCTTCATGATTGCCCCAGACGCCGGTGATCTTGTAGAGAAGCGGCTTTTGCGAATGCGAGTTCTCGACCACATTGAGCACGGAGAAGTCGGAGACGACATAGGCATGGACCAGAATGGCTGCCGACAAAAACACCAGCGCAAAGACGGCCAGTGCCGTCGGGACGGCTATCGACATGAATTGCACATCGCGTCTTTGCGCGCCGATGGCGGGAATGACGGATTGCACAAGCGATAAGGCCAAGGCCAGCACCAGCGCGAAATGACCGATCTCGACGCTCATGCCCCAACTCCGGCTTTATATGTTTGCACTCGCCTGATCATATTTATTTGCCTTCCCATACGCCCTTTTTCTTCAGGCTGTCGGCAAGGTCCTTGGGAACATAGTTCTCATCATGTTTGGCCAGCACATTGTCAGCGCGAAAAATACCGTCAGGCTCAAAGCGGCCTTCGGCGACCAAGCCCTGCCCTTCCCGGAACAGATCGGGCGGAATGCCTTCATAGACCACCTTCACGGTCTTGATCGTGTCGGTCACGGTGAAATGCAGATTGCTGCCGTCACGCGAAACCGAGCCTTCCTCGACCAGCCCGCCAAGACGAAAACGTGAACCGGAGGTAATTTCCTGTGCGGTCAGATCGGACGGGGTGCGGAAGAAACGGATATCCTGATTAAAGGCGACCAGCATCAGCCCCACCGCCACCGCAAGAACAGCCATTGCGCCCCCGATCAGCATCAGGCGCTTACGCTTTCTTTGCCTGACGGCGCGGGACAGGCTGCCTGAAGGCTTGGCTTGGCCCGGATTTTCGGTGGTTGCACTCATTTTTGCACCTCCAGACCCAGTTGCGCGGCAAAGCTGCGCAATGCCTTTTGTCGCGTCTCGTCATTGAGCGCCGCCTGCCCCCGATCGAGCGCATCGAGCGCCGCGTCACGGCGGTTCAGGATCAGGTAAGAACGTACAAGGCGCTTCCAGCCGTCAAGGTTCTGCGGATCTTCCGAGAGGCTTGCATCAAGGCGCTCGACCATGCCCTCGATCATCGCCTGACGGTCCTGTGCGGAGAGCGAGGCGGCGGCATCGATATCGTCAGCGGTCGGCCCCTTGGGCGATGGCGACATTTGGGCTGGAGCACCGCTTATGCGTGCAATGACCTGTTCGATCTGACCGCGCCATGGGGCGTTCGCAGGTGCCTTGTCAAGAAAGCCGCGCAGGCGAGTGGCCGCCACATCGGGATGCCCATCCTGCATTTCGCCCTGCGCAAGATAGAATTGCGGGCGTACATCATCCGGCTTCAACTCAGCCGCTTTTCTGAAAAAAACTTCGGCCTCGGCGGTTACAGTGCCACCGGAAAGTGCCGTCAGACCTTCGGCCAGCCCCAGAATGCGCGCAAAATTCTCGCCGCCAAGCCGGATGGAAGAGCGATAGGCATTAACCGCATCGGAGGCGCGGCCCAACCGCATATAGATCGGTGCCAAGACATCCCAGCCGCGCACATCGTCGGGGTTTTGCGCCAGATGCGCTTCGGCGCGCGCCACAAGTTCGTCGACGGAATTTGCATCGGGAGATTCAGAAAGCCGCTCGGCCAGCGGCTGAGACGGCATTTCCGGCTTGCCAAAAAGCGGATAAATGCCCCATGCGATCAATGGCACCGCAAGAACGGCACCGAGCGCCACAAGGCGGGTGGAACCGGGTGCAGCGCCATGGGCCTCCCCATCGCGACCGGCTTTTTGCGCATTCAGGATACGGCGGGAGATTTCAAGGCGCGCCTGTTCAGCACTGTTCTGATCGATCATGCCGCGCGCGGCATCCGCATCGACTTCGCGCAACTGGTCGCGATAGACTTCAATATCGTTTTTCTCGGGCGGCAAAGGGAGCTGCTTGCGCCGCGCAAGCGGCAGCAAGACGACCAGAACGGCCAGCAATGTCAATAGTGCTGCAATCAACCAGAATTCCATGGCTAGGACTTAATCCCAAGCAGGGGAAAAACCAATTGACTCTGATCAATTAGTGAGCGCCTAGGGCAATTCGCCGCAAAGGCCATCATGCATGATCAGCAACGCCCGGTCAGGTCAGCGGCGTCCAGCTGCCATCCTCATTGCGGCAGGCGGTACCGCGCGATGTCTGGGTCGAGCCATTGATATCGTAACTATGCGAATATTGACGGCAATTCTGCGAGCCGACCTGATAGGGCTGTGCCGCTGTCACCTCGCCCGAATTCGCCCCGCCGCTCCAGGAAACGGCTTTACCATTGGGCGAATATTCAAGCGCGCGATATTCGGCTTCCAGCGCCTTTCGCCGGTCGGTTGCATTCAACTGCCCCGCCGCATTGCCCAAAAGGCCATTGCCCAACGGCGTCAGCAGGCTTGTTTCGGGTTTTGCGGTCGGCGTTTTGCCGATCGAGGGCAAAAGCTTGCCGCCGCCAACGGTTCCGCAAGCGGACAAGACCAGCGACAGAGCCAACATCGTTGGAACAATCGACACCGCTTTTGAAAAGCCGGACACCCTTATCATAGCAAACAAGCCTTCATCCATTCATCAGTATGCATATCATCGCAATCAGCGATCATAATAATTCGTCTTTTAGAGCATATTCGGCCAAAGTGCGAAACGCTTTTATAGTGTTGAGTAACATTGATGAATCAGTTTTCCGCAAGTGGCAAGCTGACGCGAATGCGCAGCCCGCCAAGCGGACTTTTATCCAGATCAAGCCCGCCGCCATATTCACGCACCGCATCCTGCACGATGGCCAGCCCCAGCCCCGTTCCCGGCTTGGTTTCGTCAATGCGGTTTCCGCGCTTCAATGCCGCATCGATCTTGTCCTCATCAAGCCCCGGCCCGTCATCTTCTATGCAGATTTCAAAAAATTTGTGCGACGATGGAAGAGCGCTCATTCTGATATCGATGCGGCTTCGGCCCCATTTTCCAGCATTTTCCAATAGATTGCCGATGATCTCTTCTAGATCTTCCTTTTCGCCGGCAAACACTGCTTCAGCAAAACTGTTTTGCAGATGGACATTAAAGCCGGGATTGAGTTTTGCGCTGACGCGCTGCATGCGTTCCAGCACGGGCTTGACAGGCGTGCGAAACACAATGCTGTCTCGCTGGGCGGCAATGCGGGCGCGTTGCAGATAATGCTGGATCTGCACCTGCATGGCTTCGCCCTGTTCCTGCACGATGCGCCCCTGATCGCCACCGAGATTACGGCCTTCATTGACCAGCACGGAGAGCGGCGTCTTCAATGAATGGGCAAGATTTCCGACCTGTGTGCGCGAGCGCTCGACGATGCGGCGATTGTTTTCAATCAGCGCATTCATTTCATGGGCCAGCGGCGCAATTTCCACCGGAAGTGCTGCTTCCAGTTTCGATGAGCGTCCCTCGCGGATATCGGCCAATGCCTGACGCACCTTGTCGAGCGGACGCAGACCGAAAAGAATAATGGCCGCATTGATCAGAATACTGCCAAGGCCGAATATGGCGAGATAGGTGGCAAGGCGGGTGCGGAATTCGGAAATCTCGGCCTGCACTTCACTTAAGTTCCCCATCACGCGAAAGCGCGCCACACGCGACGGATTGTCGAGCACGACTTCCGTTTCGACGATGAACAGCTCCTCGCCATTCAGTCCCGGAAGCGAATAGCTGCGCATGAAAGAACTGTCGAAGGGTTCCTGGGAAACCGGCATTTCCGGCACGATGCGCCCTGAAAGGGAGGGCGACTGGAGTTGTCCTGTGACATTGTGGGTCAGTGGGTCAACCGACCAGTACCAGCCCGAGAGCGGGCTTGAATAGCGCAGTTCTCCCAGCTCCGGGCGTCCTTGCAACTCACCCTCCGGCGACACGCTGACCGCGCCAACCAGACTGAAGAGATGTGCCGTCAAAAGCCGCTCGAAATTGCTGCGCGCCGCATCGCCATAGAGCGAGCCGATCAGCGTTGCCACGACCACAAGGGCGGCGATCACCCACAATGTCGAAAGGGTGACGACGCGTGCGGCAAGCGAGCGCATACGAAAAAGACGAAGAAACTTCAGTGTCCCTTCTCCTTGACCGCGCCTCCTTGAGCCGACTGCATGCGATAGCCCATGCCGCGAACGGTTTCGATGAGATCGATGCCCATTTTCTTGCGCAGGCGTCCCACGAAAACTTCAATCGTATTGGAATCGCGGTCGAAATCCTGATCGTAAAGATGCTCGACCAGTTCGGTGCGCGATACCACCTCGTCAATATGATGCATGAGATAGGACAGAAGGCGGAATTCATGTGAAGTGAGCTTGAGCGTCACACCATCGACACTGGCTTTGGATGTCTTGGTATCGAGCGTCAGCGGACCGCAGGCCAGTTCCGAAGAGGCATGTCCGGCGGCACGGCGGATAAGCGCCCGGAGGCGGGCCAGAACTTCCTCGATATGAAAGGGTTTTGCGACATAATCATCCGCACCCGCATCGATACCCGCCACCTTGTCGCTCCAGCGATCACGTGCCGTCAACATCAGCACAGGCATGGTACGGCCATCACGCCGCCAGCGCTCGACCACGCTGATGCCATCCAGATGCGGCAGACCGATATCAAGGATCACTGCATCATAAGGCTAGGTATCGCCCAGAAAATGGCCTTCCGCGCCATCATAGGCGCTATCGACAACATAGCCTGCGGCGATCATGGCATCGGAAAGCTGCCGATTGAGATCCATGTCATCTTCAACGATCAGAATACGCAAGCAAACTCTCTCCTCAACACAGAGCATTTCCAGCAAAAATATGAGCGGTTTTGCGTCGGATAATGCATGATCCGCGAAGGTCTGGCATAGCCCAATCGGGACCAGACCGGAATCCAACCAAGGCCCAGCCGGGCAGGTTTATTTATTGGGAACCGCTACCTCGACGCGGCGCGGACGCTCGCCATCGCGTCCCGGAACCAGCACAACAACGATACAGACCGGCGCGCCATTCTGTGTGGACGGTGTTGCCTTGGCCAGTTGCCCGCCCTGCGAGGCAGCAACCCGCTCACCCACAGCCGTACAGTCTCCGTCCACAGTGACAACCATGCCGGATGTCTGCGGTACAGACATCGGCAATGCCCCGGCATCAACCGGCAACAGGCCAAGACTAACCGCAATAAGCGCGAAAACTTTGAGTGCAGGGTTTTGTTTCATCATGCTACCTTATATAGAACCCGACAGCTGAACGATGCATGAACGGCATGATCTGACCATCGGGTTAAAGGGTATTTTCCGTTTGCTATCACGCTTTGTGAAATTATGAAATGCGTGAAGTTGCCCTTATATGATCGTTTGTTGATGTAAACCGGATGATTGTCGCCGCCAGTTGCAGCAATCTATCAGAGTCTTTCCAATGTCATATCGCTTTTATTGGAACAATTACAAGCCGCTCATGAATTGGAGAATGGCCGTATCCCCGGCTCCGGTTCTCGCACTCACCATCGCAATCCTGACCTCGAACGGATTGTTGCCCAGCTCATCCAGCCTATCCTGCGCCGCGTAAGTCCAGTGCGTGTACGTGACCTGATCACGTCTTACGAGCTGTTCGGCCTGCCATATCTCGACCGCGTAGAGTTCGCGTTCTTCCCCGAGCGGAATATCCTCGCCTAGCCAGCTATCGGCATCGATCCGCCCGCGCCGGGTCCAGTGGAGCACGAGATCGCCATTGGCTTTCATCTCATGTCTTGCATGAACCGGACTTAAGGGTGTCAGCGCGCGCAGGCCACCTGTCGCAAGTTTCGTCTCATAATAGCTGTCGGAAAATACCTTGCCCGCGGTGCCCGCACGCCAGTTGAGCTCAAGCCCCAGTTCGGAGGCTGTAAGCCCCGCGCTGCGCACCCCGCCATCCAGCAGCACAAAAGGCGTGCCTTGCGGCTTTTCTGAAAGAGCTAGCGCCTCGGTGCCAAGTTGCCCGCGCAGGAGCCGACGCAAGCGCCAGTGATTGAGGCCGATTTCCTCGGCGTCGAGAAATTGCAAGACCTCCCAGTCTCCGTTCGACGCCTGAACGAGCACCGTATTGGCACCGTTGAGAATCTGTACCATAGAGCGCGACTGCAATTCACCCGCATAAAGGATGACATCGACCGTCAACCCTTCCTGCAAACGTCCGCTCCAGCCCCGGCCCAGAGGCGCGGACAATTCTCCCATGACCGCCCGTTCGGTGATCAGCGCCCGCTCGCCAAAACCTTCCTCGTCAGGGGATGCATAGACCGCCACACCCCGCCATGGCCGCGCATGAGCGGCAATGCGGAACTGGGCTGCCGGTTCTTCAGCACCGGGCCAGAGCGGCAGGTCAATGAGATGAAATATCGGCTTCATGTCGATGACGGCACCACCGGGTTTGGGCGAAGGCGTCTGCGCATGATCGGAAAAAACCACATTGGGCGCGAGGGCTACCGCTTTTATGCCGCGCACCGCGCCATCTTCGAAAGCCGTTATGACATAATCGCGTTTGCCGCCCATCATATCGAGACGCAGCCGGTCCCCGACATGGAGCGCGGCCTGCGACCATGGTAGCGCAAAGGCAGCCATACGCCGCTCGGCATAACGTCGCGCCATGTAGCCTTCGGCAAGGGCTGCTGCCTGTCCCTGTTCCATGGAACCGGCAAGGCTTAAGGCTTCGCTGCCCTGCCCCGTCTCGCGTTTTGCTGAAGCGCCCACCACCTGAAAATCGCGCAAGGGGTCATTGCAAAAAAGCTCGACCGTTGCGGGCAATGTTGCCTGATCCTCGATCTCGGCGGTGAATGCGTCGCCCTGATCGGGTTGGACCAGACTGTCACCCAGCGACAAGGTTTTGGCAGCGCGTGTCACGCTTTTGAAGATGAATTGTCCCGCCTGATCGAAACCATGTACGCCGAAGACGCTCAAAAGCGGCTCCAACACCCCACGCGCAGTGGATGGTTCGGAGATGACGAAACCGGCAAGATGACCATCGGCACCGACACAATCGGCTGAGGGAAGTCCGAAATCAGCCAAAATAGCGGCGATCAATTCATCGAGCGCAACCCCGCTCAACCGTCCATTGAGCCAATGCCCCAGCCGCCAGTTTTCCGTATCACCCCATGTGTCGCTGTTGAGGGGAAACTCCGGGAAAGGCCGCGTATCCCACGCCCAGAGATAGATGCGCTCGCGATCCAGCATCGGCCCGCCATAGACGGAGGATAGCGGATTTGTCGTCTCCCAATGATGGTGATGGGCGCGCAGAAAACGATTCATCGCGATATCCGAGCGCGAACCGCTGGAGAAATAGGGTACGGCATTTTCAGACGATTTCGGGTCGGGAAAGACATTCGGCTGATTGGGGCCCTTATCGACCGCGGGACAGCCCAGTTCCGTAAACCAGATCGGCTTGGATTGCGGCACCCAGCCGGTCGGCTGTGCGGCTTCCGCGCCATCGATACGGTTGAAATGCGGATTGCTCCACCATGCGTGAATATCCTTGTAGCGATAGACCCAGGGTTTTCCAGCCATCCCGTCAGTGATGGGCGTGCGCACCCGCGCATCACGGTCGCTTACACTCGCATAATACCAGTCAAACCCCTCGCCCGCCTCGACCTGTGACGTCAGGCCTGCCAGATCATAGGCCGTCTCGAACCCGTCCGGGTTGCCGTCATCGAGATCGCCATCGCGCCAGTCTGAAAGCGGCATGTAATTATCAATGCCGATGGCGTTGATGGCAGGATGCGCCCATAAGGGATCGAGATTGAAGAACAGATCGCCTGTCCCGTCCTGCGCCTGATAACCAAAATATTCCGTCCAGTCCGCGCCATAGGTGATGCGGCAGGACGGCCCCAGCCGCTCGCGCATTTCACCGGCAAGCGCGCAAAGGCGCGTGACGAAAGGAAAGCTGTCACGCGCGTCGCGAATACTGGTCAGCCCGCGCAATTCCGAGCCGAGCAGGAAGGAATCCACCCCGCCAGCCCTTGTGGCCAGATCAGCACAATGGTGCAGAAAGCGGCGATAGCCCCATTCGCCCTCCACGAAAGCCGCCACCTGTTCACCGGCTGCAGATGTCTTGTCGGGTGATTCCGCTTCGCCGATGGCCGGATGGCAGGTGATGCGCCCGCGCCATGGATAGACGGCCTGCCCCACGCCGCCATAGGGCGAAGGAAGCGTGTTGCCAGCAGGCACATCCATCATGACGAAGGGATAGAGCGTAACGCTCAAACCGCGTGTTCTCGCATCACGAATGGCGGCAATCACACTGTCATCGGACGGCGTACCGCCATAGGCCGCGCCCTTGCCGCTTGTGGAAATCAGGTGTGCTGCGCTGCGTGTGACATTTTCCACGCGCCAGACCCGGCTCGGCTTACGCACGGAAAGAGCCGTCACGCCTGGACGGATACGGCACTGGCCAGCGCGCAGATCATCGCCAAACCACGGCACGACAATGGCAATATGTCTGAGGTTCGGGCAAAGCGCCTGCAATTCATCCATCGCTGCCGTCCAGTCGCTGCGCGAACGTATCGCATTGCGATTGATCGAACGGCTCGTTCCCGGCACCGGCTCATCGGTTACGGGATCGGGCTGAAGACCAAATTCGGTCGAACCGGGAATGAGCGCCATGGCGCGCAGATCACGCGTCAGCTTGCCCACCGGACGGATGGCTTCGAAATGAAATTGCGGCAGGCGATTGCCGAAGCGGTCGAGTGGCAGGCGCTCGAAAACCCCAT
>JAATGD010000169.1 GCA_015654965.1 Hyphomicrobiales bacterium | reverse complement strand
TCCTTGCCGAGGCACGCAAGCTGCGCGCGATCAAATCGCCATCGGCGCGTGCGCGGGCCATCGGGCTGCTTGCTTCCGGCGCGAGATGATGTCGTTTGGCTGATTGGCATCGTCCCCATGGTTATTCAGCGCCCAGCCATTAATCCAAAGGCCCTGTTGTATTGAGGCTTTCCTTGGCCAATGAATCGTCCTTCGGCGGCTCGCCGTCGATGATGCGCCGTGCGGCCCGCACAACAGGTGCGGCCATCGCTGGGCCTGTTGTGCGTCCGTGAACCAGATCGCTCTGGCGCTCCACCATCATCTGAAGATTGAGATTGTTGGCACAGTCGGGCGGCAGATAAAGCGGATCTTCCACGACATCGGGCGTGACGCAGGCATCGGGAACGAGGCGGCCTTGCGTGGCCTGCTGCTTGTCATATCCCTTGCGCACCACATTGCCGCTCCCGGCAGTCGTCATGTGATAATTAGGGGAATAGGGCAGGGGATCGCGTTCGGGCCGGTTCTGGCAGGCTGTAAGGGCGCAAAATGCAATGGCTACAACAAGCGGCCGTGCGATCAGCTGGAACTTAATCGACATAGAAACCGAACCCCTTGTTGATTTTGGTACGCTTGCTGGCAACGGGACCGGAGAGGGCGCCTGCCGGGCTGTCGAGCGGCGTCTTGAGGCTGCGTTCACGCACCGGTTCGACGAGATAGGGCGTGATCAGGATCACAAGCTCGGTTTCATTGCGCTGGAAGCGTTTTGATTTGAAGAGATTGCCGAGCACCGGCATGTCGCCCACAACCGGCACTTTCTCGATGTCCTTGGAAACATTGCGCTGGAAAAGCCCCGCTATGGCAAAAGTCTGGCCAGTTCCCACCTCCACGGTGGTATCGGCTCGACGGACCTGAAGAGCTGGAACCTGAAGATTGGCGATGTTCACCATGCCACTCGCTGAAAGACTACTCACTTCGGGGCGGACACGCATCGATATGCGGCCATTGGGCAGAAGCGTCGGCGTGAACAGAAGCGACACACCATATTGCTTGTATTCGATGCCGACCTGTTCGTTGGTGACCGGTACCGGCACCGGAATTTCACCGCCTGCAAGGAAGCTCGCTGTTTCACCGGTCACGGCAGTGATATTGGGTTCGGCCAGAACCGTCAGGATGCCGTTTGCCTGCAAGGCCTCGAGAAGCACATCAACCCGGTTGCCGTTCCATCCAGCCCCGGCACTGAGCGCATTCGACGCGCCGGAAGCCACATCACCGGCCATGGCGCCACCGGAAACGAAGCCGAAGGAGAAGGAGCCAGCATTGACGAAAGCATCCCACGTCACGCCGTAGCGCAGCAACTGGTTGCGCGAGACTTCAGCAAAACGGACACGGATATTGACCTGATTGGCGCCATTGATCGTGGTATTGTTGATGGGCGGACGCGCCGGCGGGGCATAAGCCTGAAGGGTCGCTTCGGTGTCCACCGCTTCCTGCATGGAACGGGCATGGCCTTTGGCGGCTGGAACATCACCAAAAAGCGTCACGTCTATGGTGCTGTCCGGTTGGGCGGCGCGTTGCGCTTCCTTCATGGGGCGCGGATCGGACACGACCCAGAAATCGACGCTCGCTTTCGCCCCGCCTTCCGGGCTCAAGGCAATCAGATTGGTCCGGCCCGCTTTCAATGCATAGACATAGACGACACCGGGGGAGACGACGCGTACATCGGCAATCCGGGCATCGGCCATGAAAACCGATTCCACCGGCTGGTCGAAGCGGATGATCCGTCCCTGACCGAGCGGCAAAGTGAAGGATTCCCCCGACTGCGCATCCACCTTGAAAGACCGTGCATGTCCAGGCGATGCCACGCAGCAGATTGCAAGCAAGAACAGGAGAATGCCCGCTCGCGCCATGGCCCTGTTCGGCCCTGCCATTATTTGATATTCCCTCACGCAGTCACCCTATTTTAAGTCTTGCGGATTCAATTGCCGTGAACGGCTTGAATCTCTTTGCATTTTTCAGTTGAGACCGGCAGTACCGCTGCCAGCCAGTTCTTCCATTTTCGGCGGAGCCTTGATCGCCCGCTGACGGTTCTGTGGATTGAGCGTGATCGACATCAGCGATTGTACGGAATATTCCGGCGCGATTTCCTGATAGGAGAGAACCGGAATGTCGATCTCGTTGCGCAACAGGAAATTGCGTATCACGCGACGGATATCCATGGATGTCAGCACGACAGCATTCGGCCATTCCGTATTATCGTCGAGATCGCGCCGCAGTTGCGACAGGATGGCGCGCGAGGTGTCCTCGGGCAATGCCAGCATCTTGCCGACACCCGTGGTCTGAATGGCATCGCGCACCATTTCCTCCGTGCTGCGCGCCATGACATAGGCAGGCACCACGCGGTTGAACTGTGCGTGACGATGACAGATCTGGCGGGCGAGTGCGCCGCGCACCCGCTCGCTCAGGACGAGCGGATCGGCTTCACGACCGCCCCATTCCACGAGCGCTTCCAGAACGGCGCGCATATTGGCGACCGGCACGTTTTCCTCGACCAGACGGCGCAGGATATCGGAGAGCTTATTGAGCGGCACCACGCGCGTGGCTTCCTTGACGAGTTCGCCATATTCGCCTTCCATGGCCGTCAGCAATTCGCGCGTTTCCTGAATGCCGATGAAATGCGCCGCATAGCGCCGTAGTAATTGCGAAAGGGCGCGGGCGAGCACGGCTGCGGGATCGAGAAAACCAATGCCCGCCTCTTCAAGCGTGTTGGCGTGTTCTTCACTGATCCACAGGCTGCGCCGTCCACCGGGCAAGGGTGGTCCGTCCTGATAGGTGATCTGGAGCAGATCGAGATGCATCGGATCGTCATCCAGCATCAGGCTCGCCGGTGGCAGTTCATATTCGATGATGGGCACGCCTTCGAGATCGACACGAAAGCGTTCAGGCGCGAGTTCAGGCGCAATGCGCAACTCGACCGCCGGTATTTCGAGGCCGAGATCATCTTTCAGCGCTTCGCGCAGCCTGTCCGTTTCCAGTCGGAAGCGTTCTGGCCAGATGGCTTGCGCAAGATTGATACCGACATGCGCGACCACGCGGTATCGCGTCGGACCGCTTGAGATCACCATGCCATTTTCAGCTCCTGCCTCTGGCCCATCGACGGCTTGAAGCGCGGCTGCGTCCGGTTGGACTTCCGGCTTGCGGTTTCTGCGATGGATCATGAAGGCGATGCCTGCGAAAAGCCCTCCGACTGCCAGAAAGATCAGCGTCGGAAAGCCCGGCACGAAAGCTGCTGCAAGAAGAATGACCGCGGAAAGGGCAAGCGCGCGGTCGCTCGATCCGAGCTGGCGAAAGATCTCCGTTCCCAGATCGCTTTCGGTTTCGGAGGCGACGCGGGTGACCACCGTACCGGCACCGATGGAAATCAGTAGCGCCGGTATCTGCGCAATCAACCCGTCGCCGACGGTCAAAAGTGAATAGGTGTGCGCGGCATCGGCAAAGCTCATGCCGCGGCTCATCATGCCGATCAGAAGTCCGCCGACGAGATTGACGAAAACGATGATCAGCCCGGTTATGGCGTCACCTTTTACGAACTTCATGGCGCCGTCCATGGCACCGTAAAGCTGGCTTTCGCGCTCCAGCCGGGAACGGCGTGCGCGTGCTTCTGTCTGATCGATATCGCCGTTGCGAAGATCATTGTCGATTGCCATCTGTTTGCCGGGCATGGCATCGAGGGTAAAGCGGGCTGCCACTTCCGCGACGCGCTCCGCACCCTTGGTGATGACGATGAACTGCGCTGCGGTGATGATCAGAAACACGACGAGGCCAACAACCACCTCGCCGCCGATCACGAAGCGACCGAAAGTCGCCACGATGTTGCCTGCGTCGGCATGGAGCAGAATGAGCCTTGTCGTGGTGATCGACAGCGCCAGCCTGAAAAGTGTTGCCAGCAAAATGATCGGTGGCAGCGCGGAAAAATCGCCGGGCCTTCCGATGTAGAAGGCAACGATGAGCACCAGCAGACTGAGCGCAATATTGATGGCAATCAGCGCATCGACGAGAAGGGTCGGAAGCGGGATCACGATCATCACGACGGCGAGCATCATGAAGCTCGCAACCACCACATCGGAGCGATAGGAGGCTGCGCGGGCGAGCGCGTTCATCTTGCCAAGAAGGCCACTCATGCCGCCGCCTTCCGTAATTCGATATAGGTGCGGAAACAGCGACGTGCTTCGCTCTTCTCGTTGAGAATCCAGAAGGCGCGGGCGCGCAGGAGATGCGCGGATGGTTCGTCTTCAAGCTCGCTTAACCGGTCGAGTGCGCCGAGCGCTCTTTCGCCTGCACCATTTTCGATAAGCGCGGCAATCAGCGTTCGCAGGATGCCTGCATCCTCCGGGGCAATGCGATTGGCAATAAGGAGAAAAACCAGTGCCCGGCTCTGCTGACCGCTGCGCATATAGAGATAGCCCAGCGAATGCATCAGTTCGGCCGAATCGGCGTCGTCGCGCTTCATGCGGGGTCTCCTTCGGCCATCAGACGCTCTTCGAGATCGCGCCTGCGGTCGATTTCTTCTTTCAGCATGGCCTTGGCGATTGAGGCGACATCCTCGCTGGTATCGAGCGAAGGCAGAATGGCGTCGATAACGTGATCGAGCAGAGCCATGGTCCGCGGCGCGTTGAATATGCCGGGATCGGATATTTCCGGCATGGTCAGTTCGTCGATTTCGCGGCGCAGCGATGCGCCTTGTGCCGTGCTGCCGCGCCGGCGTATCCGTAACGCAGCTTCGAAGGCTTCGATCTGGGCCCGACTGACGGCATCGGCACGCCGCCCGGCTTCAGCCAGCGCCCGATCAAGGCGTTGACGCTCACCGGGCCGTTCCACCGGCAATGGGCGTATCACCTCGCTCACGCGGGCCATCCTGAATTCGAATTACACATCATAACGTCAGTTTGAATTCTTCATTGCCGCGAACGACGCGGATGGCACCGGGCTCGATCGCCTTGAGCATCCAGCCATCCTGAAGTGCGGCACCCGGATAGCGGCGCTCGCCGCGTGCATCGATGACATAGGGATTCTTGCCGAACCAGACGGCCTGAAACGTAAAACTCGGCGCATTGGCGATGGCTGCGGCGGTCACCATGCTGGTGAGCACATAGCGTCCGCCATGGGTCCGGTCGAAATTGCGCTGGACCTTGCCCCAGTCAGCCATGCGCTGGGCGGGTATTTCGCCGGAGACTTCGATCCTGCGCCCGTCCGTGTTGAGCTTGAGCATGCCGAGATCGGCTTTTTGAAGCTCCTGCCGAAGCGAAGCTGTTACCCCTCCATCGGAGAGGGCAGGGGGAGCGGGTTCGGCCGGTTTGATATTGGCAGCCATTGCAAGGGCTGAAGCCTGTTCGCCATGCGCCATGGCCTGACGCGGCATGAGTTCGGAAAACCCTGCCTGCATGGCAAGCAACGGGAGGGTGACAAGGGCCAGAAGACCGGCGGCATAGGGTGCCCATTTCGGCAAGGCGCGGGCGGGACTGTTCTCACGCCCGATGCGCAGGCGGGTTTCGCCGACGCCAAGTGTCACCGGAAGAGTGACGCGGCAACCAAAGCCCTGATCAAGCGCGGCGCGGCCTTCGATGGTCACGGTGCCGCCCACCGCGTCGATTGCCACCAGCCGACCGTAAAAGCGCAGACGCAGATGTTCGGGTGCAATACCCTTATCTGCCAGCACCACGTCGCAGCCGGTTGCCGATCCGATAGCCAGTGCCGATCCGTCAATCGACGTGCGAACACCGTTGTGGATGCCCGAAAGCACCTCAAGCGCCAGTGTACCCGGCGCGGCTGCGTTTGGTAACGCGATCATCGGCAAGCGGGGCTTGACGGAGGGTATGGTCAGCTTTGCCAGGGACACGGGCCACCTCTTATCGGATCCGGTTCACGGCGAATACGGCAGCCGGAAAGTGCTGCCGTATTCGTGAAATAATCCGCCATATGGACGGGCTCTTCCGCCCATGACGATGGAATCAGTTTTGCGGACGCTGCTTGGTCGCGTCGAGTTCGGTCTTCTTTTCGGTCGTGATTTCGGTGATCTTGGCCGACTTTTCGATTGCAGCATCGAATGCGGCTTCCATCTTGCTGATTGCAGCGTCAGCGCCGCCGCCGGAGGTTGGTGTAACAGCTGCCATTGATGATCTCCATTTTAATCAAAAATTGTCCAGCGCGAATTGCGCACGTTCGCCGAATGGTTAAATGAGAATTTCCATCAACGAAGGAGAACCATTTATTGACTGCTAAAATAAATCAACGGACAAAATGTGAAACTTTTGTGTCAGTGTATAAATGGAGCAGGCGACCGGTTTCACTTATACACTGTCATGAAAATTTCATATTGATGTTCTTCAAGCGCATTGGAGGATAAGTTATAAGCAAGATATGAAATACTCGTTCTTATCTTCTCATCTTGGCATTGTTTTCAGGTCGCAAGAGTTGTCGGATCGGGTGTGATGGCGTGGTTTTGTTCTCAAACAGGGGCTGTCGGGTCTGCCCGTCGGACGCTGGCGCGAGCGGCTCCTCTTGCTGCGGCGTGCGCATTGATCTGTTTTGTGCAGACGGCACAGGCTGAGCCGGGCTGGTTTGCCGATCCCTACGACTATGTCGTGCTGGATCAGGATCTGCGCGACACGTTGACGGAGTTCGGGCGCAATCTCGGTGTCCCGGTTGTGCTTTCCGATGCCGTAAAGGGCCGGGTTCGCGGTCGTGTCGAATCGAAGTTTGCCGGTGAGTTTCTGCAACGTCTGGCGAGCAGCAACGGTCTGACATGGTATTTCGACGGGTCGGTTTTGCACGTCAGCGCCGATACGGAATTTGCGACGCGCGTTTTTGATGCGGGCAAGCTCAATGGCGCGATGGTGACGGCGCGGATGCGCGAACTTGGTCTGGAGGATGCGCGATTCTCGGTGCGCAGTTCTCGTGACGGACGTGTCATCACAGCGTCAGGTCCGCCTGCTTATGTGGCGGCTGTCGATCAGATGGTACAGCGCATGCAGCCGGAGCCGGTCGTTGCCGGTGATGATCCGCGGGTTCGTGTTTTTCGCGGTGGTATCGCGCCGGAAATAGTTTTTGCCCCCGGTGCTCATTCGGATGCATCAGGTGCTGATGAAGATGTTTCCCGCCCGAACCGGGCGGCAAAACCAAAACCTTGAAAAGGCAGGCTTAGCCTGCCGGTAAACCAAAGGAGATACCGATGGCCATAGCTCCCGTTTCCGGTGCGGATTCTTCCGCTTTTGTCACGAATTCAAGCGAAGCCGCCTTTGACGGTGCGCTTGATAAGGCGCAGCAGGGTGAAATGACGCCTGAACTGGAGCAGATGATGGTCGAGGGTGCCGTGACGGTCGGCGGCCAGATGATCATCATGCCGCGCGCCAACGATATTCTCAATGAGGCCATGTCCGACGAATAATCGTCGCAAGGCTTAATTGTTTTGGAGCAAGGCTCATGACGACAGCAATTGCAGCTGCGAGCGTCTCGCCGGTATCGTCCGTTCAGGATGTTGTGCCGCAGGCAACGCAGAACCTGTTCGAGCATGTGGCGGGGCAGGCGAAGGCGCTTCCTGCGGGCGCAAGCCCGGCCCAGATCGGGGAAGAAGTCCTGCAAAATCTCAAGGGTTTCTTTGGGCGGGTCGGAAATTTTTCCGAACGTGCAAGCAGCCTTACCCAGAGAACGCCGCAGGCGACCGGCGGCGAACTGGTCAGTGTCGGACCCAACGGTGCGGGGCCCACAGACCTGTCAAAAACGCGCAATTCGGCAACGCCGGTCGATCAGACCCAGATGGACAAGGTCATCCAGTCGCTGGGCATGATGTTCGACCAGTCGATAGAAACCCAGCTTGTGGTGCGGGGCACCACGCAGGTTTCGGGTGCCGCCAATACATTGCTGCGCGGCCAATAGGTCGCGCAGATCACCATTGATTGCTTGTTTTGAGAATGAGGGTGCCAGTATTGCGTAGATGTCTCAATATCGGCGTAATGCTGGTTGCGCTTTTTCTGGCCGGTTGTGAAGTCGATCTTTATACCGATCTCGCCGAGCGCGAGGCCAATTCCATGGTCGCGACGCTGGAAAGAAACGGTGTTCCAGCAGGGCGCGCGCTTCAGGAAGACGGCCGCATGAAGGTGACGGTGGATCGCGACCGTTTCGCCGAAGCGGTGC
>JAATGD010000004.1 GCA_015654965.1 Hyphomicrobiales bacterium | reverse complement strand
GGACCTCTCCCGTGTGAAGGCGATACTTTGTGTTGAAATCATTGTGTTTTTTTCCTCAGAAAGCTCAATTCCACGGATTTTCCACGGATTTTGGGGACTGGGAGCAAGTCGGCGCGCCTGGCCTCCTCACTCGCTGCGGTATGCATATATCTCTCCGCGGAATCCGCATCTTTCCATCGACCGGTACGGGTAAGGCCTACGGTGTCGAGGTTGCCATAACGATGCATCCACGTTCCATAGGTGTGGCAGAAAATATGGAAGCCGCCTTGGCGCGGGCCGAAGGTCAAGCCGACCGCTTTCCAGACCTCATTCAACATGTCTCTAAGGTGACCGCCGACACAGAAGCGGAACAGCTTCGCATTCGGCGATCGCTCCAGAAAAGGAACATCTGCGTCGGCTCTGGAACGGCCAGCCACGCCATTCCCAAGTTTGGCATCCCCTAGTTTACGAGGGCGTCCGGCGCGTGGTTGTTGCGCCAGAAAAGCTTCAACGAGGATTGGCGGCAAATGCACTGGGCGAGGCTCACCGTTCTTCGTGTCCGGAACGTAGAGTAAGGCCTGGCTGAGTTTCAGGTCGCGTAGGCATACGCTGAGCGCATCGGATAACCGCATTCCGGTATAGAGATAGGTAAGGCAAAGCAGACCAAATTCCGGATCAATTTTGTACGCAGCAGCTATTGCTGGAAATGCCTGCTCGGGCTCCAGCCATTCGGTTGACTTGTTACCGCGCCAGCCTTTCGGGCGCTTGATCTTGCGTTCGATGCCGGCGCGTTTCAGAACCGCTGATACTGGCGTGTAGAACTGACGATTGCGGGTCTGCGCCGTGGCGTTCGGATAGAGTGCTTTTGCCGCGTTATCGATAGCGATCTGATCAATTTCCTTAATGGCCCTGTCTCGCAGTGAGGCGTCGCCGGATTGATCAATGATCAGATTCAAATAGCTGGGATCGCCGTCCGCCTGCAGGTAGGCTAGGGCCGCATCGGCAAATGTGGGTTCGCGCTGTGCTAGCATTGGGGCTGCCGGCTGTTTTTCATATTCACCACGTTCGATGGCAAGGCACCATCCCTTGATGATGTCTTTTGCTTTCCGCTTTTCAGAAGTGCCCGTAGTGCGGTCAACGTAGATTCCGCGGTGGGTGCCGCGCCCCGAGTAATTCGGTGTTTTGCCCGGCCGTGGGTCAATGAGCTTAATCGGCATCGCTCTTCCTCGCGGGTGGTTGCGCGTATGCGCGCCAGATCATTATCGTCGAAGGTCTTCGCGCGGCCAAGGGGGGCATAGAACGGTATTCCAGATGAATCCACTGGATGATCACGCAACCAATCTTGGAGCCAGCGTCGAGATTTGCGCAGCTCAACCGCAGCCTCCGCCAACGTCAGGGTCCGACTCATGCGCCACCACCCGATTGTTGCGGAGCAACTGCGGAGGAGGGGTGTGCGCTCAATTTCGCGTTCTCCCGATCGGCATATGCGTCCCATTCCGCAATTTCGGCCGCCGATGGCTTCCAGTGCTGCCACATAATGATTTCTGCGAGCAGGCTGGTCGGCAGTTGGCAGTCGCTTTCACCTTCGTAATAGCTCGGCTCCGACCAATAGACAGGCGTGCCGCGCAACAGCCCGGGTTCAAGCCAGCCGCGCCGATCAAAACGCTTTTCCATGCCGTGCGGTGTGTCGATAGACTCGCTGCCGTTGGCCGATGAGAAACAGTCGGGCTTGACGCCGTGGTATTGGATGAGGACTTCGCGCGCGCGTTTGCACTGCTTTTTCAGGATGCGGAGGTTCATACCTGATCCTCTGCGCGAGTGGGCGGGATCGCCGCATGTGCTGACCATGGTTCGCCCGTAAACGGATCGTTCTTAAGTCGATAGAAGACAACCGCCTCCATCCCGCGCGCGTCTAGGACCGCCTTGGATGGCTTCCGGTGACCGGACAGCAGCATTCCGACGAAGCCCGCCGACAGCCCAAGGCGCTCGCCGATTTTTGCGTGCGTCCAGCCATCCTCGCGCGGGAAGTCCATCTGAAGGAGGCGGACGAACTGCTCGGCGGTGAGCAGGCCAGCCATTGACCGATCATAAATTCGCTGCGTCATTCGACCGCGCCTCCGCGATCTTGGCGCG
>JAATGD010000181.1 GCA_015654965.1 Hyphomicrobiales bacterium | reverse complement strand
TGATACTGGTCAGATGCGCCGCATTGATTGCCATGGCGTCAGAGGGCGATAAAACCGTCACGGCACCCGCGCCGCATCGCGCGGCAGCCAGCGCCGAAAGACGCGCCGCGCCTGTCGATGAGGCGGGGCCGGAAAACACTACCGCATGGCCGCGACTATATTTATGCGCATCGAGGTTCAGTGCAGGCAGGCTTTGTAGCCATAAAGCGGGCGCATTCTCAAAAGTCTGCGGTTTGATGACATCGGCAAGAACATTTTCGGGAATACCGATATCTGTCACATGCAGCACACCGCACAATGCCCTGCCCGGTTGCAACAAATGCCCCGGTTTCTTGCGAAAGAATGTAACCGTTGACCATGCTTGAACAGCAATGCCTGTCGCCTGCCCGCTTTCACCCGAAACACCGCTTGGCAGATCAACAGAAACGACCGGCAGGCCGGAGCCATTGAGCGCCGCAATGGCAATCGCTTCTACACCATGAATTTCACGTGCAAGGCCAGCCCCATATAATGCATCCACTGCCCCGCCGAAATTCACGGGAGCAAATTCGGAAATGTTGCGCACCTCCCCCTTATAAAAGAGCGATGCGCGCATGGCGTCACTACCCTTGCGCGGCGGCATCGCACAAAAGCAAACAACGTCAAAACCGGCTTCCAGAAGATATTGCGCAGCGACATAACCGTCGCCGCCATTGTTTCCCGGTCCGGAAAGGACCGCCACGGGCGTTTCACGCGAAAACATGCCCGCGGCTACCTCCGCCACCGCCCGTCCGGCGGCCAGCATGAGGGAAAACCCGTCCCTGACGCCACTTTCGATGGTCCAGCGATCCGCCGCACCCATTTCATCCGGGGAAAGAAGCTCAAGCATGACACACCTACAAAGCAATCAGAGCCATATGATTAAACGCAGAGCACATTGATTTAGGCAAGCATGCTCATTATTCCTGCATTATGATTATTTTTTAATCATCTATTTGACAAAAAAGTGCATCCGGCCTTTTGATTGAAACGTCTGACCTTGCAAATATGCCGGATTTAGTGCCAATCTGCTGCACAAAAGCCGGTCAGACGAAATTTTTTCCAGAACTCATCAACTGGCACGCTTTGTGCATATCTTTGTTTGAAGCGGGCACGAGGCCCTTTTCCGAAGAAGAGCGGAGACCATTCTCTGATGAAAAAGATCGAAGCCATCATTAAGCCCTTCAAACTCGATGAAGTGAAGGAAGCCCTTCAGGAAGTCGGCTTGCAGGGTATTACTGTCATCGAAGCCAAGGGCTTTGGACGACAGAAAGGTCATACCGAACTTTACCGCGGCGCTGAATATGTCGTCGACTTTCTTCCCAAGGTAAAAGTCGAAGTCATCGTCGCGGATGAAACCGTGGACGGCGCTATCGAGGCCATTCGCAAAGCAGCCCAGACCGGGCGTATCGGTGACGGCAAGATTTTCGTGTCCAATATCGAAGAAGTTATCCGCATCCGCACCGGTGAATCCGGCGTGGACGCCATCTGATAATATCAGCCTACCATCTCTCGTCGTGCAAACAGGAAATTAAAATGACGACTGCCAATGATATTCTGAAACAGATCAAAGACAACGACATCAAGTTTGTCGACCTTCGCTTCACCGATCCGAAGGGCAAGCTCCAGCACGTTACGATGGATGTAGGCCTCGTCGACGAAGAAATGTTTGAAGACGGCGTCATGTTTGACGGCTCGTCCATTGCCGGCTGGAAGGCCATCAATGAATCCGACATGGTGCTGATGCCTGATCCGAAGACGGCTCATATCGATCCGTTCTTTGCCCAGTCCACGCTGGTCATTCTCTGCGACATTCTCGACCCGATCTCGGGCGAAGCCTATAGCCGCGACCCGCGTACCACCGCAAAGAAGGCGGAAGAATACATGAAGTCGCTGGGTATCGGCGACACGGTCTATGTCGGACCGGAAGCTGAATTCTTTGTCTTTGACGACGTCAAGTACAAGGCCGATCCTTACAATACCGGCTTCAAGCTTGATTCGACTGAACTGCCGTCCAACGACGACACCGATTATGAAACCGGCAATCTCGGCCACCGTCCGCGCGTCAAGGGCGGTTATTTTCCGGTTCCTCCGGTCGACAGCGCGCAGGACATGCGGTCGGAAATGCTCACTGTTCTCACCGAAATGGGCGTGACGGTTGAAAAGCATCACCACGAAGTCGCGTCCGCCCAGCACGAACTGGGTGTGAAGTTTGACAGCCTCGTGCGCAATGCCGACAAGATGCAGATCTACAAATATGTCGTGCATCAGGTCGCCAATGCCTATGGCAAGACGGCAACCTTCATGCCCAAGCCGATCTTTGGCGATAACGGCTCGGGCATGCATGTTCACTTCTCGATCTGGAAGGATGGCAAGCCGACCTTCGCCGGTAATGAATATGCCGGTCTTTCGGAAAACTGCCTGTTCTTCATCGGCGGCGTCATCAAGCATGCCAAGGCCGTCAACGCCTTCACCAACCCGTCGACCAATTCCTACAAGCGTCTGGTCCCCGGCTATGAAGCGCCGGTTCTGCTGGCTTACTCCGCCCGCAACCGTTCGGCCTCTTGCCGTATTCCTTTCGGCTCCTCGCCCAAATCGAAGCGCCTGGAAGTCCGCTTCCCCGATCCGTCCGCTAACCCATATCTGTGCTTTGCCGCACTGTTGATGGCTGGCCTTGACGGTATCAAGAACAAGATCCACCCCGGTCAGGCCATGGACAAGGATCTTTATGATCTGCCGGCAGCCGAACTCAAGGAAATCCCGACCGTCAGCGGCAGCCTGCGCGAAGCGCTTCAGTCGCTTGACAAGGATCGCGAATTCCTCAAGGCCGGTGGTGTATTCGAGGACGATCAGATCGACTCCTTCATCGAGCTGAAAATGGCTGAAGTGATGCGTTTTGAAATGACGCCGCACCCGGTTGAATTCGACATGTACTATTCGGTCTGATTTTGCGTATGAGCGGGTGTGAAAGCATCCGCCTTACTCTATCACCGAGGGGAACGACGCGTTATAAACGCGCAAAAGAAACCCCGGACATTTGTCCGGGGTTTCTTATTGTAATCATGATTTTATGAAATTATCTTATGAGAATGATCAAAGAACCTTGAGCAGGTTTGCGGCGACCATCATTTCGATGTTCCGCTTCACGCGGCGGCTTGCGGCTTGCGCATCATCGCCCCAATGCTCGATAGTCCAGTCCTCATCGAGATGAGCGATTGCCCAGCCTCCTTCCGGCGTAATCTGTTGTTTTGCAATGGCGAGCGCAATGATCGCCGAGCCGGTCAATGTGGTCATGGTATGCAGGCAGGCAAGCGCAATCGGTTCGCGGAAATCCGTCAGATGAACGCCGAAAGCCGCCAGCGCCTCGCGCGGCTGCTCGATATGCATCACGCCTTCCGCCAAAACAAAACGCGCGCCAAGCGTTTCCGCCCAGTCGATCAGCGGGTCCCATTGCGTGGTCTGGCGGGCAACCAGTTCCTGCGGTGTGTCGGCGCGGTAGCAGAGAAGATCGGTACCCGCAAAACGCAAAATATCCTCAAGCACGGCCTGCGGGTCCTGCGCAATACCGTCTATTGCAGTGTTCACCAGCCGGGTCGCAGGCATTTTGACCGGGTCGATGACTTTTTCCTGCGCGTTGAATTCGTCGGCAAGGATTTTGGCAGCATGAGCATTCGGGAGCAGAAGCAGATTGCGCACAGGCGTCCTGACGGGACGCCCATCCAGATGCACCGTAAACCCAGCTTCGACTTCAACCACCTCCACGCGCTCGTAAAAACGCTTCGGCAAGGGCGTCTGCATCAGCTTCTGTGCACGGATGACAGGACTCTCATCCGAAATATTGTTGAGATCGTCACGCATGGGGTTTTTCCAGTTCTGTCGCCGTCACTTCACGCCTGTCCATTGCATCCAGAATGAGATGGAGATCATGCGGCGCATTTAAAAGGTGATGCGCGCCAGCCTGCAAAAGTCCCGGTCCGTCATGATAGCCCCATGACACACCGGCGGCCAGAGCGCCTGCCGAGCGCGCCATCTGCATATCATAAATCGCATCGCCGATGACAATGGTCCGCTCCGGCTCTATTCCCGTTTCGTTACATGATTCAAGCACCATCGCCGGATGCGGCTTGGATGGACAGTCATCCGCCGTACGCACGACCGAAAAAAGCTGGCCAATGCCATGCCTTTCAAACACCGAGCCTACACCGCGACGCGATTTGCCGGTGACAAGCCCCAAAAGAATATCGTCCCTTTGCCCAAGCTGAGACAAAAGCGGCAGGATGCCTTCATAAAGTGGCTCGGAAAAATCGGGCTGTGCGCGCAGCCGCACGAAATTATCCTTGTAGCGCGCGGTCAGCCAATCGACCTGATCGTCCGGTTCCCGCCCAAGCAATTGCGCGATGGCGAGCGGCAGCGACAGGCCGATGATGGAAAAAGTCTGCGCCAGTTGTGGTGGCGTCAGACCGGCATCGACAAAACTCATCGCCATGCAGCGATGAATGAAGTCGCCGCTATCGACCAGAGTGCCGTCGCAATCGAACAGAACTAGCTTCATTGCTGATCGTCCGCGTCATCGGCGTTAAAACCAAGCAGGTTCCATGACTGCACCATATGCGGCGGCAAGGGTGCGGTGACATCAATCACCCCGCCCGACGGGTTGGGGATGCGGATGCGGCGCGCATGCAGATGCAGTTTCTTCTGGATACCGCCGGGAAATTCCCAGTTCTGGTCGGCCTCGAAATATTTCGGATCGCCGATGATCGGATGGCCGATATGGGCGGCATGAACGCGCAACTGGTGCGTGCGCCCGGTATAAGGCTCCATCTCAAGCCATGTCAGGTTGTTTCCAGCCTTTTCGATGATCTTGTAATAGGACACGGCATGATCGGAATCC
>JAATGD010000010.1 GCA_015654965.1 Hyphomicrobiales bacterium | reverse complement strand
TAGAATTTTTCCAGCATCATTACGATGTCATACAAATATTCGGAAAAATATACCTATTGCAATACAAATTATACAACTGTGTTCGCTTGTCGCAGGCTTTTGCCGAGGAAGATGGTTTGCAAGCTCTGTACAGTGAGAGAAACTAAGGCTAAGTTTTGATAAAACATAGGTTTTATAGATCGCAGGCAAATCGGATTCGCACGCGCAAGCCAGCAGACGGGCCAGCAGATGAGTATGTGAAAAGAGGCACGGCGTGGCATCACTCAGCGATCATGTCTATGACGAGATTCTGCATCTCATCATCAATCGCCCCTTGGTGGAGGGAAGTTTTCTGCCCACGGAAGCGCAGTTCTGCAAGATGTTTTCCGTGTCGCGCACTGTGGTGCGCGAAGCGCTGGCGCGGTTGAAAACCGATGGCATCATCGAATCGCGGCAAGGGCGCGGCAGCGTTGTCATTCGGCGTCCCAATGCGGGCGTGGTTGACTATCCGGCGGTTGGAACGATTGCGGGAATGCAGCGGTGGTTTGAGTTCCGGCAGGTCATTGAAGCGGAAACGGCATTTTTTGCCGCCGAGCGGCGCAGCACTGAGGAACTGGCACGCATCAATACGGCCTTTGACAGTGTGCAGGCAGCACTGGAGCGGGGCGATAGCGGTATCGAGGAAGACCTGTTGTTTCATCAGGCCATTGCCGAGGCTGCACATAATGAATTCCTGCTTTCGGCTTTGGCCTCGGTCGGCTCTTATTTCGTCAAAAGCATCGAATTTGCGCGTTTCCTATCCAGCAAGCCCAACCGGCAGCGCGGTGCGAATCTGGGTGACGAGCATGGTGCGATCATTGCCGCCATTCGGGCAAAGGATGGCCTTGCCGCAAGGGCTGCCATGATGGAACACTTGATCTCTACACGAAAGCGCGTTTTTCTGGACGAATAGCGGATAGAGCCAAATTTGTTCCCGTGCGAGAACCTCAGGCTTGCGCTTTGCGCTTCCTTGCCAGCATCGGCGCGTATTCGAGCACGTAAAGGCCAAAGGCCAGCATCCAGAGAAGCGCGGAAGCGGCAAGCAGGCTGTGGAAGAAGTTCGGAAAAATTTCCGCAAAAGGCCGCGTCAGGGCGGACAGGATGATGCACAGATAGGCGATTTGTGTCGTTGGCGATGCGGTCAGCGGCTGGCCGGTATGGCCGCGTGTGGCCCGCGTCATCACCGCCAGCATCATGCAGCCGATGACACCGACCGTCAGCACATGCAGCGATGAATAGGGATTGAGCCGTTCGAGCGCCGAACATGCGATGGCGATAAAGCCCGCAGGCACGAAAGCATAGGCCACATGCAGGATCAGCAGCAGCTTTTCCTGCGCAACCGTCCAGCCGCGCCAGCGATAGAGCCTGATTGTGTGAAGCACGGCCGTTGCGATCGCAAGCACGGCGGTGAGCGTGGTTTCAGGCATGATCACCCATGCAAGGCAGGTTGCGGCACCAACCACGATGCACAGGCCATCATAGCGGTTGAAGGGAACGGGAAAGCGTGTGGAACCGGTGCGGTTCAACCAATTGCGCGTAAAACTTGGCACGATGCGCCCACCGATCAGCATGATCAGCACCACATAGGCGCTGACACCGATACGATTGGCGGTCGCGACATCGCCACCCGTCAGCGCGAGATAATGAAAGACGAGATTGGCGATTGTGACGGCAGACACGCCCACCAGCACCTTGAGATTTTTCCATTGCCGCCCCGCAATGATCTCACGCGCCGCAATGAAGGTGAGCATCGGCAGAAACAGGCTTTCTATCGCGACCGCGACATGAAGATGCGTGAGATCGGGATTGAGAAACACCAGTCGTCCGATGAGCCAGCTTCCGAAAAGAATGGCAAGCGGCGTGCCGGAAACCGGCAATCTGCCGGTCCAGTTGGGCACGGCGGTCAGAAGAAACCCCGCAAGAATGGCGGAGGAAAAACCGAACACCATTTCATGCGCGTGCCAGTTGAGCGCGCCATAGGCGCCGCCCAGGGGCATGCCGAGGGTCAGCGACAAGATCCATAGCAGCATGGCCATGACGGCCCAGATGGCTCCGCCCAGAAAAAACGGGCGGAAACCATAGCTCAGAATTGCCGGTCCGGTCTTTTTGAAACCGCGCGCAATCGCGCCGCGGCGTTCGGAGGGCATCGCTGCGGGGGTGGCCAGCAGGCCTTCCTGTATCTTCATGATATCCTCGTCACATGACCGGTTGCGCGGCTCTTGCGGGGTGGTTATTTTGCGGCGGCGATCGCCTTGTCCAGCCGTGCCTGCACGGCCTTGGGCTTTTTGGCGGAAGCGATCTGCTCAAGATTGGCGGGATTGTCACCCACCACGATCAGCGCGACCATGCCCATGGCATAATGCGGCGTGCATTTGACGAAATAGGCGCCATCCTGCGTGAGCGTGACCGTGAAATCTTCGTTGATCTTGCTTTTGAAAGGTGTGCTGCCTTCCGGGATCATATCCTTGATCGTTTCGACATTGTGTCCCTTGTCAATCGGCTTGAACGTGATCGTATCGCCGGGATTGGCCTTGATGTAGGACGGCTCGAAAACCATAGCGCCCTCAGCGCCCTTGTTGAGCATGTGTACCTCAATATCCGCAGCCAATGCAGGGACTGCCATCGTCAGGCCCATTGTCAGGCCCACCGTTAGGCCCATTGTCAGGTTACGCCCGGCGGCAGCGAAAGAAATTGCAAGTTTACGCATTTTTTGTCTCCATTGCTGGCTGGGGGGCACCACAATCGTGCCTAAACTGCCAGGCTGGTAGAGACTTAGAACGATGGCGCCTGCATATCTTTGATTGGGATCAAACTCATGGCGATAGTGGAGAATAAAAGTCACATATCGCTTTGCGCGATATGGCGCAGGC
>JAATGD010000076.1 GCA_015654965.1 Hyphomicrobiales bacterium | reverse complement strand
GTGCCTTCGTTCCAATTGCGCAATATCGATTTTCGCTATGAGGATGGTCCGGCCATTCTGAGCGGTTTCAATCTGGCGATTGAGGCGGGCGAGCATGTGGCGCTGCTTGCGCCAAGCGGTCATGGCAAATCGACGGTGCTTGCGCTGATCGCCGGACTGATATCGGCTCAAAGTGGCGATGTGCATATTGGCGGCACGCCTTTTCAGGCGGAAAATGCCCACAATCTGCGCGCGCGCATGAGCTGGGTCGGACAGAAGCCGCATGTCTTTGCAGGGTCGGCCCGCCATAACATCACGCTTGGTCGCGTGGCGAGCGCGGCTTCAATCGACGCGATCATCGCGGATATGCAGCTTTCCCATGTTACAGGCATTACCGGACAGGGTTTGATCGGCGAAAACGGAAGCGGGATTTCAGGCGGTGAAGCCTTGCGGCTGGCCTTGGCGCGCATTGCCGTGGACCGACGTGCCGATATCATTCTTGCGGATGAACCAACTGCACACCTTGACCGTGTGACAGCCACACATATTGCCGAAAGCCTGTTGAAACTCGCCAAGGGAAAGACGCTGATCGTCGCCACTCATGACGAGGATTTCGCAAGCCGGATGGATCGTGTCGTGCGGCTTGATCTCGAGCGCGATGGGGAGCCTGACTGGCAAAGGAGGGCTGCGGAATGAATGGCCTTCAATCCCTGCGCCCGATCCTGCGGCTGTTTTTCCAGACCAAGGGTTTCATGCTCAGCGCCGGTATTTTGACCGCGACCGTAACGGTGCTGGCGGGTATCGCGCTGCTTGGCCTTTCGGGCTGGTTTATTACGGCAACGGCCATTGCAGGCCTGAGTGTTGCAACCGCCATCGTCTTCGATGTTTTTGCGCCCGCCGCTGGCATCCGTCTTCTGGCGATCACACGCACCGGCGCGCGTTATCTCGAACGTCTTGTCACCCATGACGCGACACTGTCCATTCTCGCGGCATTGCGGGAAAAGCTGTTTCGCAAATGGACGGCACCTCAAGCCGCCAATGCGCTGATGAAGCGTCCGGCGCGTCTCCTGTTTCGTCTGACGGCCGATATCGATGCACTTGATTCCCTTTATCTGCGTGTTCTGGTGCCGATGGGGGCAGCACTCGCCACCGCACTTGCGGCTGGCGTCTCGCTTGGACTGATGCATCCGCTTTTCGGCCTCGTCGTCTTTTTGACATTGCTGGTCGCAGGACTCGGCCTGCCTCTGATGGCGGCAAAGCGCGCTGAAAAGCCCATGCGCAGGCGCGCAAAGGGCACGGAAGCATTGCGTGCGCGCAGCATCGATCTGCTTGCCGGTCAAACCGAACTCCTGATGAGCGGACGCATCGCGGCGCAAAATGCAGCCATCTTGCGCGCCGATCATTATATCGCCAAGGCGGATGGCGTCCTCAACCGCATCGAGATTGGCACCGGCATCCGGCTTGGCATCATCCATTCAGCACTTCTGGCAGGCGGACTGATCGCTGTGGGCTGGCTTTTTCAGGCGCAGGCGATTGGCGCGCCGGTTGCGGCTCTTGGCATGTTGATCATTCTGGGTGCCATGGAGCCTTTCAGCGCTTTGCGGCGCGGAGCGATGGAACTGGGGCGCACCATCCTTGCCGCGCGCCGTATCGAACCGCCACAGGATAGCGCCGCGCAAGCAAGCGCTTTACCCAAGCCGCCATCCGGCCAAGCCATCATGCTTGAAAAGCTCTCTATCCGTCACGATGGCGCGCTCAAGGATGCCTTGCATGATATCGATCTGATGGTCGAGGAGGGCGAGCGCGTTGCCATTATTGGCGTTAGTGGTGCGGGAAAATCGACCCTGTTCAATGTGCTGGCGGGTGAAATTGTGCCGTGTCAGGGCATGGCCACTGCCCTTCCAGCAACGCTTTTGACGCAGCGTATCGAGCTTTTTCAGGACAGTCTGCGTGACAATCTTCGCCTTGCCAATCCCGATGCGGACGACAATGACCTGATGCAGGCGTTGACGATTGCGGGACTGGACGAATTTGTAGCCTCCTTGCCGGAGCATCTCGACACGAAGCTCGGTGAGGGCGGGTTGGGGCTTTCGGGCGGGCAGGCGCGACGGCTGGCGCTGGCACGACTTTTTCTCAGGAACACGCCGCTCTGGCTCATGGATGAAGCGACCGAAGGGCTGGACGAGGCGACGGCCCGCGACGTGCTGGCGCGATTGAAAGCGCATGCGCAAGGTCGCACTCTTCTCATGGCGACGCATATCAGGCGGGAAGCGGAAATCTGTGATCGGATCATTGTTTTCGATCAAGGCGCGCTCATTGAATCTGTGTGCAAAGGTGAACAGCGTTTCGATACGATTCTTGGCCTTATGCGGTGAACCCGGATTGTTGCATGGAATCGTCGCGGCCTTGAGGAGCTGGAACGAAAAACAGCTTGTACCGTATCTGACCATATACGGTGCGCATTCGATAATCTGGTCATGATAAGACTGTGCCAGACGAAAAAGTCTGGCCTTTAATTCTTAGGAGGGCCGGGCCAACCCGGCTGAAAAAGATGGAATTCGATATTGTCTCCCTGTCGCGATTGCAATTTGCAATCACGGCACTTTATCACTTCCTCTTCGTACCTCTGACACTGGGGCTTTCCGTGCTGCTTGCCATCATGGAAACCGTTTACGTCATGACGGGGCGGCTCATCTGGCGGCAGATGACCAAGTTCTGGGGTACGCTGTTTGGTATCAACTTTGTCATGGGCGTTGCGACAGGTATCGTGATGGAATTCCAGTTCGGCATGAACTGGAGCTATTACAGCCATTATGTCGGCGATATTTTCGGCGCGCCCCTGGCCATCGAAGGCATGATGGCCTTCTTTCTGGAAGCCACCTTTGTCGGGTTGTTCTTCTTCGGCTGGG
>JAATGD010000271.1 GCA_015654965.1 Hyphomicrobiales bacterium | reverse complement strand
TCGGCATCCGCTTTTGCCTTGGCATCAGCGTCAGCCTTTGCCTGATCGGCTTTCGGCCAAGGGTTCCGGCTCCATTCATCTGCATGGTCGCGAAGTGCGCGTCGTGCATCAATAGCGGCCAGATCGTAGGCTTTGCCGTCACCCTTGAAATAAATCGTTTCTGTCTGTGGCATGTTCTTCTCCAGAGGGAAAAGGGCGCGTCATGCGCGCCCGGTTAATACTTGGTCGAAGCCCACGCGGAATAATTGACCGATGGAGTTGTGCCGATGGCGACCGTGTACACGCGCACATAGTCATAAACGACATCGTTCACTTCCGAGGTGAACGGAACCTCGAAACGCCCGATTTTTGACGTGGCAGCACCGCCCGGACGAACCGCCGTATTGCCGATATCGACAAGCGCTAGGTTTTCGACCGTACCGGAAAAGTCCGCGGTATTGCTGCCCTGAATGGCGAGGAAGTAACCATTCGTCGCGCCGACCGTGACAGCCGAAACATCGAATAGCATGACGCCTTCAAAGCGGCCCGGCCCGACCTTGATGACCTTCGCCGTACCGTCAACCGTTGCAGCACCGCTTGCGGTAACTGCGCCTTCATCCTTGAAAATCAGTTCAAGGTCCTGATTATAAATCCGCTGGCCCATAGCCAATCTCCTGTCAGTGTTGGCCGGATCATCGCCCGGCCATGTTGTACAAAAGTCGGGTCGCCTTACTTGACGATGGCCGCGTTAGTGATCGAATCCAGTGCAGTCAGGGGATAGTCTGCATCGTCAACAATGCCGACATCCCACGAGACGTTGGTGCCGTAGAAAACATTGTCAGGCTGCAATAGTCCCATGTCCGTCGCTTCGATGGACTTCAACTGAATGCCGTGCAGCCCTTCTTCGGTGAAGGACACGACAAAAAGTGAACTGGTCTGCGCAGCGCCGCCGCCAGAAGCAACTTCATTGAACGGTAGAATTTCGCTGTGACGATCCTTCGGATATCCAGTCAGGATAGGAAGATCGGCATAGGAATAAACCGTGCGTCCGATTTCATCACGGGTTTGCTGGATATATCCGGCAAGTGTGGTGTCGCGCATCGCGGCGATGAAACGGCGCTTCAAGGCGCGGTTCATGATGATGTGCGTCGGGTTGGTGGTGTTGTCGATGGCCTCATCAAGGGCGGCAAGAGCCAGCGCGCTGCCACCCGAAGCTGCCGAATTATGGATACGGCGGCCATTGGCAACAGTCGCGCGCGCCTTGATCCCGTTGAACTCTTTCGGGTTGGACTTGTTGTCGCCGTTGATGAACGTGTCCGTAAACAAGGTGGACTGGCGTTTCATCTGCATGTTTTCTTCACGCGCGCGGCGCTCAGGACCATGACGGAGAATGATCGCCTTATCGACCTTGAGAATGGTGTCGATTGGAAAGCTGGTTTCCTGAAATGGCGCGATTTTGCCCTGCGACTCGCTGGCACCTTCATTGATCGAACGGAACTGTGCTGTGCCGATATCGGTTTCGCGATAGCCTTCATACGAACCACCGGAGAAACCGGAGAACGGAAGGGCCTGCACGATATCGGAATGTTCGGCAAAGGTTTCGATCAGAGGCCGCTCGATGCTGCTCTTTTCGAGACCCTTGGCATATTCGGGAAGGGTAATGGCTGGCATTGGTGTATTTCCTCAGCAATCGGTCAGCGCGAGCGGGGCATGATTCCGCGTGCGTAATTGATCCGTTCGGTTGGTGATAGCTTCTGATATTCCTCATCAGAAAGTTCGGTGGTTTTGGCATCGCGGCCAGCGCCGGGATTGCCCGGCACATCTCCTCGGGCGAGACGTTGAATCGCCTCGAAAGCTTCGACCTGCTTGGCGGTGAACATCATGCCGCGCAACGCGCCCGCATGTTCCTTGCCAAGCTTGGCATCCAGCCATGTCAGAACAGAACCGACGCGCTCTTTTGCGCGGGAGCCGAGCTTGTCACGCTCCCCGGCAGCGGATTCTTGCAGACGCTTGTTCTCTGCGATGTCCATGTTGACACCCATAGCGAGAACTTCCTCGAAATCGGCCTGCGACCATTTCTTGGCGTGGGCGACTTCACGAAGAAGCGAAATACGCGGATCGTTGGCATCGAGTGCAAGCTCGCCTTCCGGGACTTTTACGCCTTCAGGCAGTTTGAAAGTTGCCGGAAGCTTGGCCTCGTACTTGTCAGCACTGTCCGGCACTTGTGCAAGAGCCGCTTCACGATCAGCCTTGAAGGCTACCAGATCGTTGTAATCCTTTTCGCGGAAGCCGGTTTTTTCGTCCCATAGGGATTCGGGGAGGTAATCCGGGCGCTGCAACTGGTTTTCGTCACCACCCTGTCCGCTATCGCCCCCTTGACCGTCACCGCCGCCCGCTCCATCACCGGAAGCGCCGCCGTCGCCACCACCTTGGCCGCCATCTCCGCCATCGGCACCCGCGCCACCCTCAGGTGCAAAAACAGGCTTCGGCCCGTACATCGTCGCACCCCATGCAACGCTACCGGCCTGCCGGGCCGTGTCGTCTGCTCGTGCGCTTGGCAAGTCGTGGTGTGTTTCGGCGTAATTTGTCATCGTCAGTTTCGGGTCCATCGCTACCCAATCCTTTTGTTCCTGCATTGATCAATTCTGCCGCGAATGTGCGGCGACCATGCTGGACGTGCAAAGCACAGGTATCAGGACTGCCGATTTCCTCTAAAACTGACTGCAAAAACTCGATGAAAGGCCGTGCTTCGCGCTGGCGGAATATCCAACGCAATGCGCCCTGTATTTCTTCTTCTTGGATGCTACGCCGCGCCATCGTCGCCACCTTGACCGCCAGTCGCTTGCGTTAGAAGTTGCTGCACAAGTTGTGTCGCCGTTTCTTTATCCCGGAGCACGATGACATCATCCTTGCTCAGGCGCTTCATGTTCTCAATGGTAGCCATCTCATCAATCGCCGCCTGCGAAGTCATCGGGAAATAGCCCTTGATCGCATTCAAGAGATTGCCAGCGGTTTGAAGCTTCTGCGCATCCTGTGCTTGTGTCGCCGGATTGTTTGGCGTGACAGTGATTTTGTTCCCGCCGATCTCGATAGGCGCAAGCTTTCCATCCTTGGTCAGCAGATATTCAAAGCGCCGGAAAATCTCATATGGACCCTCACGCCAGAATTTCAGGCCGGGCGTGCCGATACGGCGCTGCGACCGCACCATTTCATCCATCCACTGTGTTGCAGATGGTGGCGTATCCCCGCGCTGTTCAGGATAATCGGCAAAGAACTTGCGCCTGACCTTCTTTTCCAGATCGGCCACGGTATAGAAACCAAGATCGGCATCGCCGCCGAAATAGAGCTTTTCGATTTCGCCGCGCTGGCCGGGGCGCTTCGGATAACCCTTGCCGGACTCAAGCCCCCCCTCAAAATTCATGACCCCATCATCGGGATAGGCAAAGGGCGGCATCAAGGCCAGATCGACATGATCCTGCGTGCCTGCGGTCATCACGTCGAGAACGCGGAATTCCTGCAATGACTTGATCGCGGGTCCATTTCCCCATGCATGGAGCTTGTCGGGCGAAATCCGCGCAACAATCAGCGGCAGGCTGCCCAGACCCTCAAGCGAGGTGTGATGAATTAGCTTGCGATCAACGAGCAGGGTATGAATCCAGATATCATCATGGGGTTTGCTCCAGTCGCGCCAGAAGCCCCAGACAACTTCAATTTTTGCCTTGGAATTGTCTCTGATTTTCCGTTCGACATCGGGAGGCAATTGCTGATCTGGAAGAACAGACCTGAGTTTCGCAGCCATGACGTGACGGACGCGAAAGCGGTCATCAATTTCGCCATTAGGCCCGACATTGAATTCAAGCTCACGTGTCGGCACGTGCTCAACAAAATACGGTCTACCGCCGCCGGGCGCATCAACCCACCATGCCACGGTACCGACAGAGGCATCAGGATCAAGGGAGGTTGCCAGTTCAGCATTGAAATTCGATGCATTGATCGACGCAAAAATCTTTGCGTCATATTTTGGCAAGGCATCTTTTAGGTCGTTCATTTCGGGCGAGTCTTCCTCAAGCCCTTCGAGAACGGCACTATCCGCACTGCTTTGCGCCCATGGGACGTTTTGCGGGAAAAATGCAGAAATGACCTCGGTTGCAAAATCCTCACTGACTTCCGGGCCGATACCCGTTGCCAGATCGTCAACATCTTCGATTTGGCGAGCCGGAGCCGCACGCGATGAAACTTGCCGGGAAAGGCGTGGTCTTGTGAAGAAATAGGATTCCTGCAAATCCTTCTCGACCAAATCCTTTTGTCCGCGTGCATCCTGCAAACGAGATACCGCATCTTTTTCAAGATCGGTCTTCACCTTGTCGGGCTTGGTAGGCTCAGGCTTTTTCGCCATATCGATCAACGCATAATCGGAGCGGAAGAACCGCGTGTGCCATAACGGCGCTGCGCATCATTTGTCCGGCGCGTCACTTCATCCTGAACAGCTTCAATCTGTTCAAGGCGTGATTGTTCTTCCTGAGCCTTCAGCGCGGGGTCTTCTTCTGGTTCTTTCATCTTCATCGTCCACAACAATTGATCCACCGTTGGCGAGACAATGGCGAAGAAGAGCGTCCGGGCGCAAAGCACAGGTGCGCAGACCGAGCAAATGAGAGACAGATGTCACGCACCACATACCGGGCTTCAATTTGACCCGATGGTCGTCAGGGTCGGGCGATGGCATCCGCACCACTTTGCCGAGTTTCGAGTAATGGGCGAGGAAAGCATCTGATTTTTCATCTGGCACGGTCAGAATACGGCTGCGCGATGTCATGAAGTCGAAAAACAGCCAGTCACCCGACCAAGGAACGCGCCCGAACACCGAAACATGCTTATATCGACCGAATGCAAGGTATCTGACCCATGGCCGCACCGATTCACGATGAAAAACCACGAACCATTCCATAGGTTCGCACTCGGCAAGAGAAAATCCGTCCTCAGAACCCACCGCGCCGTCTCGATTTCTGTCTCAGATTGGTTGATACCGGCTGCCCTGTCCCGCGATGGTCGCGGCCTATAGCTGCCCGGCCTTCTCCAGCACCAAGCAGCATGTATTGCAGGGCATCCGCGATGTCGGAATACCGGTCTTTCTCCGGCGTATCCTTATGGTTCGCCGTACCCTTGAGCCGGGCGAAGTGATAACCACCGGCACACGCAACTTTGAGCGTCCGGCAGTTCGTGCCACAGATCACAAACCGGGGAGAACCGTTCGTCATCGTGATCATGGCATGTTCTACCGCGTTGATACGGGTCTGGATGTGATTGTTTTTCACCGGGGCAGGATCAACCGGCATGCCTTCGGACCGGAAAATGTCGTAGGCGGTCGTTTCATCGGACTGCGTGCCGTCCGCGCCCTTTGGATCGCCATAGAATTCGACATCATAGACACCATCGGTGCCGCGTACCGCCGTCAATTCCCTCGGACCGCGAGCAGGCCGCCATTCACCAAGCCGCTGTGTCAGTATCCGCGATACCTGGGGGGCGAACAATGATGCGCCCTGATCGCGCGCGGTCAGTTCGGCAAAAACCCGCCAGCGGCCATTGACCAGTTGCCCCATAACCATTGCCGGATTGCGTCCGAAATCCAGCCCGACATAAACCGTCCAGCCCGGAATAGGATCAAGCGGGGTTTTGGAAACGTGCGTTTCTTCGCTGAATTGCTGCCAGACCGGCTTGCCATCGACAAAAACAGTGATCTTGTTCAGGACGCGGCTATCGATCCATTGTTTCGACTTGCCCTTGATCTTTTCCTCGTAATAGCCCGGTTTCAGCCAGCGGACATTTTCGGCCAATGGGTTCATCTCGTAACCGATCAGCGTGCCGGACCCATCGCGCCGCTCCAGCATCGCGGGCGGTTGCACGAAATAATCCCAGTTATCGGGCTTGCGATAGGAGAACCGTTCTTCTTCGGTCCAATTGTCCGGCAAAGGAACTTCGCCCATCATGAGCGGGATCCAATGATCCTCACGCGGCGCGTTCATGTCGGCAATGACGCCATCCCACTTTGCGCCGCCGTCCTTCACCGCCGGATAACGGCCAGTTCGAGATTCCGCCTCGTCAACGATATCCTTTTCGATGAACTCCAATTCGTTGAACCAAAACCCGGTCACTTCAAACGAGCGCATCTTGCGGACATCATCGGGGCTATCGAGCGCGATGAAATAAATCTCCATGTCCATATCGGCATAGCGGATCAGGTGCTTGAAAGGCCGGTCCCAATAAAACCGGCCATACTGTTCTTCAGGCAGCCAATCCAGCCATGTCTTGACGGTCGTATTTTTCAGATCGGGAAAGGTGTTGCGGACCACGCACCAACGCGTATGGCGCAACCCGGTATCCGGGTTTTTGTGTTGCTCCATCGAAATCGCGAGCATCTTCATGATCGACGCCGAGGAAGTGCCGGAACCGATCGAACCACGGATAATCGAAACGTGCGACCGATCGGCGATATATTCCGCCAGCACCCGACCGCCGGGCCGATAAATCTTGCGGCCATGCTCATCACGCTCAATCGTCGGCAGAGGGGCTTTTTCCTCGACATCAGTCATGGCGCACGCTCGACATCGTTTTGCATGAAAAGTGCCTTCGCAGTATCGAGGACGCCGATAATTCCATAACGTCCGAGATCGTCACCCCAGAGAAAAACGTCAACGTGGTCCTCACGCGGGATCACAGCAACCAATGACTGCGCAGTTTCTTCGCCACTCTCCAGCTTATCCGCCATCCGCCGCAACATCTGGGGAATATCCCGGATCGTGCAGTCGCGGCCCATGCTGACAACGTTCAACTCGACCATGGGAACCTCACTTGCACCGGCTATCGCTGAGATAATCAGCAAAGCCGCAATGCCTCGAATACGGGGCCGCACATGCAGCCAGACCTATGAAAATCAGAAGCGCAAGAAACTTGGTCATCGCGCGGTTTCCTTCTTCCAAGGCTCATCGAGTGATGTATCGCCGCTGTTCAATTCCCATCGGAACAAAATAACCATCGCGACCACACCGAGAAAAAATCCGAAACCCGCTCCAATCATGAATTCCATCGCGAATTCTCCATGTGATTAAAAAAATAAATCAGTCAGACATTCCAAGAGGGGAAACATCGTGTGTGAGGGTGGACTGGAGATTCAGCCCGCGATTTTTGGGGGCCACCCCTCAAAGCCCCGAAAACGAGAACGAAGGGGGTACGGGGTGCGCGTTCCTCACTGGTCATCAGGAACGTCCTCTTGAGAAATCAAGGTCTTAACATGCTCATGCTCCAGATGTTCTATCTGGGCGGACGGTTTCGGCTCTGTCTTGCGGCTGAATTCGGACAGATCAATCACGTATCCGGCAGACTCAACCGTGGTGTTGTTGTTGACCTGAACATTCACGGTCGCGCCGATGGTGTGCTGCCCACGGTTCATGCCGTCAAGGTATTCAGCGGCCTTGAACTGGACGCTTTCGGTCTTCGCTTCGAGCAGATCACCCATCTTATGCAGTGCACGAGGGCGCAGGCTATTGCGTAACACGTCCTGACACTCATTGAGATAAGCAAGGACTTGGGGTTTTAAGAGCGCCTGACGCATTGCTTCGTCCGACATTCCAACGATTTCGGTTGCTTGTGCTCGTGTCTTGCCCTCGAAGACCATTGCATCGATTACGGCCTTTTGTTTTGGCGTAACCTTTGGCTCTTTTTTTTCTTTTCGCAGCTGAGCGGCGGCTTTTTGCGCCTTTGCGCTGTAATGGGATGCTTTACGAGCTGGGAAGACCATTGATGTTTGCGCTTGTACCGGTTGATCGAAGTGAAATGCATATGTTGCAAGGTGTGTGCGCGCGAAGCGATAATTGGTCTGGTAAAAGCACGCAAAGCACAGATCAAAAGCTCAATGAAATCAACTTCTGGTCTGTGGATGGATTTTTGTGTTCTTTTGGTCACACCCCGAAATCTTGCATTTAATGCAAAGTCGGGTGTTCTGATGCGGACTGATTCACTCTGTGCTTACCGGCAGGCGTGAAGTTGCATTACATACAACGCTATAATGCGATATGTTGCATTTAATGCAGGAATGGCATTGATTTGCACGCCGTTTACCGGCAGCCCGGAGAAACACCTGATGAGTGAGAGCCAGACATACCCCGCAAGAGACGCACTTGAGAGTGAGCGATGCAAATGGTGGCGCGAGGAAGCCATGCATATGTCTCGCTCTAAACTGTCCGAACTGACTGGCTTCTCGCAATCCAGCATTGCCGATATCGAGGCTGGTGTTAACCGTTCAACAAAGGCCCCGATTGATCCTGCAGTAATGCAACGCTATCGTCTGGCATGTGCTGCTGTGGCGCTTGGTGTGCAATTCGACTGGTTATCGCTAAGCGTTATCCCCACAGTACCAGTTGAGATCAAGATGATTGGGCATGTGACGCCATGAACATATTTGAAGGCTGGTCTGGTGATAGTCCTTGGTACGAGAATGGCGATTACGACGGCACACAATGCGAGCGCTGCAATCGTACTCGTGTAATGCTGTGTGATGCTCCAGATGGAAGACAGCACCGCGTTTGCGAGAAATGCAGCTGGGATCAGGAAGCACACGAATTCGCTGGACTGATCGAATTCAATCCGGGCGGAAGGCTGCAATGACAAACCTAAAGATCACTATAGAGTAAAACCGGTATAGCGGGGGAATAAATGAATACATTCGTCTATGCATCGGCAGGCTTGTGGGCAATATCAAGCGGATTGTGGGTTTGGGCAGCGTGCGTGAAGCCCCCGATTGTGCGTCATCCCAATGGTGACGATGAGGCTATTATTTTTGGAGATGAACCGGGAGAAAGTAGCTTCTTTGGAGCACAGATACCGTCATATTCCACACAGATTGTCTATTATCGGAAAACAGCCTTCCGCAACATGTTAGCAGCCGGTGTCAGTGCTATGGCGGCAGCCGCAGCGGCGCTGGCAATCTGTTTCCCAAACATATGACGGTCACGAAAAAGCCCCGGCGAACCGAGGCTGAATTACGGGAAATTCCCGTGATTATTGCTCTGCCTGCTATTTGGGTGCCACCGTGGCTAATGCGGCCAATTTACAAACCGCATCATAAATGCGGGTTCCTTCGAAAAAATGCTCCAGAAATTCCGCATCCAAATCCATCAACGCTTTGATGAGAATATCGCTGCCTATCATGTTCACGAGTTCTTCCAGACTTACCATCTTCACACCATCATTTAACATTGTTGCGGCCATTCTCCGGGATTAGCAGTAGATTTTAATCGGATTGCAGCGACTTCTTACGAGGCCTGCGCGGCAGATCGACAAGCACAATCCCCACACGCACGCCACCAAGCCACAGCTGGAATATCTCCGGCCCCATGCCGCGCCCCTGTGGACGCCCGAAATTCTCAAGCTTGCTGGCATAGCCTTCCTGCATGCCCGATTGCGCATCAAGTTCCATGCTCGACATGTTGAGTTGGTGACGGCGCTTGACCATGGCATCAACAAACTGATCGTAATCGGTGATGACGCCGGATACTGGTTTCAGGCCATGGATACGACTATCAAGATCAGGATCGACACCACCGCGCGCAGCATCCCACTTTTCGATGTCGTATTCGCGAAAATATGGCCGACCGGCGATCATGACAGGAGACGGAAAGTCATTTTCCCGTTTCTTCCAGTTGTAGACCGTGGCGCGCGAAACCCCATATCGCTCGGATATGTCGCCAATGCTCAAATATTTCTGGTTTTTGATCCGCGTTGCCATGTCTAAACCTGTCTAATTCTGTAAATCACCATCGAAAAATTGCTGGCGATCACCACGGTATTTTTTCTTCTTCGGTTTGTGGTTCCTGCGCTTCCGTACCCGGTGCGCCGTAAAGCTCGCCGGTTTGCAATAGATAGAAATGCCCGTCTGGCAGCCGCGTGCCGCGAGCATAGGACCGGAAAGCCTCGAAATTATCGAAGCGCATCAGTAGCGCGCGCTCCTCGGTCTGCATGCGCTGGCGTTCAGTCTCGACCTTTTCCAGAATGTTCGGGCGCTTGACCGCCACAGGCCGGTTATCCTCGATCATGGTGCGGTTTTGCGCCAATGCGGCCTGTTTGGTGACGAATGCCATTTCATCCCGAATCGCGCTCGACAAGGAGGCGGAAGCCGGGGCAAATTCCAGAGATTGGCCGGGGATTTCACCGCGAATATACCGGATCACAACGGTCTCAATCGCGTGGAAAGTGCATTTGTGGCAGGCTATCAAATAGGATTCCATCAACTCGCTTACGCTGCCTTTCTTCGGCGTCAGAGCGCGGAATAGCTTCTCCAGAGTGGTCGAAATCTCGATGCTCGTTGCTTCCCTCAATCGTGGGTCCGCCATGATAATCGTCCTGTTGCTGTAGTTGTTGTGAAAGCTGCTTGAAACCATCGGCCAGTGTCGGTTCTGGCGGTGCATGGCCGCGTTGTGTCGAGTTCCGAGAGTTTCTCATCCAGTTCCGCCACGTTGCGAACCAATCGACCTTGGTGGCGTCCTTGCCGCTCTTGGAGCACCAAAAATCCCTGAACTTATCCGCTTCGAGACGGATATGAGCTTCGGAATAGCCTTGCTTGACGGCCCATTCGCCCCAACTGGCCGGGAGAACCCAATTTTCCGGAAGTCGGGTCGCGCGTTTTTTTTCCGGGGATGGGGAAGAGGATTGGGGGATTATAGGGGGGAGGGTCTGGGAGGGGGGAACAAGGGGGGAAGGAGAAGGGGCAGGGGAATCCTGATTTGTCCCGTCCTGTCCCGTGATGTCACGTGACTTCCCGTGACGCTGGCGTGCTTTGCGGTCACGATCCGACGCGCGGCGAGCCTCAAGAGCAACTTCGGATTCGCTCTTGGTCGCTTTTTCAACAGAAGATAGCATCTCAGCAACCGCGCGCGCTTGCTCTTCACTCAGGCCGATAGTTGCCAGTTTCATGAGCACGTCAGACGGAATCATTTCTTGCCGTCCAGTGACCCGAAGCGAGCCGGTTTGCGTTTTTCGTGGCAACGCAGGATGTGAATCATGCTGAGAACTTCGGCTTCTGATTTTCCGAAATACTTGGCGATCTGGAGGGTGTCGCGGCCACGGCGAAATAGCTGGAGAGCGGTCATCGTGCGCGCCTCCTATATTTCATGTCGTGTGTATTGTGGCAGCGCTGGCACCAATGGCGCAGATCGTCAGGCCCGTTGCGAGTGGTGTCATGATCGACATGCGCGACGGTGAGAACGACTATCGAGCCGGTGACAGGATGAGGCTTGGCATGTTCCGCTCGGCAGTCTGGATAGGCTGGAGAGCCTTCACAGCGCCAGCCGGAGCGTTGACCTACCCATTTGCGAATGTCTTGCCACTCACGGCTTTTGAGCGACCCGCCGGGATAAAGCTTCTGTTTTTCAGCGCTTACAGGCATTCTGATGCCTCCTTCCGCCGCTTTCGGCAAGGAATAGGCCTCTTGCGCTCCACAACGGTGACGACGAGGCCGCAATCGATGATTGCTGTGAAACCCTCGGCAGGCATACGAGAGAAGCCCAGACGACATGCACGCTCGACATTCGGCGTCAGGATCAACGCACGGACCTGTTCGAAGGTGAGATCAGCGGCATGACAGAACATTTCTGCACGCTCATATGGCCGCGTACCTCTCGGCGGATAGCACTTCACGCCAAGGATACGGCTGCAATAGCGCTCGACGGCGTGGAAGGTGACACGGTTGGCGATTATCATCGTTTCGCCTCCCGATCCCGCCAGTCAGAACCGGATTCGATGATCCGCATGACAGCTTGGTCGAATATCTGGTCGAAAGCGGACTGGCTCATGCGACCTCCTTCACGGCAGGACCGATAAAGCGCGGGCCGTCGATGTGCTGGTTGTGGAAGCGATACCAAGCCGAATTGTCTTTGCCGGTGTTTTTGGAGCCTTCGATCCATTTCACGCGCCCGACAGAAACGATGTGCGAGCAGTTCTTGAGGAATGGAGCGGCCTGTTTGGTGTAAGCCCAATCGGCATCAAACAGCAGCCAAGTCGGGGCCATGCGCATGAACAGCGTAATCATCGGGTGCAGAATTTCGCGCGTCCAAGGGGGATTTGTTATGATTGCGTCGAAAACCGCATCACGGTCGAAGGGATATTCGAGCGCGTCAAAGCCATAGGTGATATCGCCCTCGTAAGTGCATACCAGTCCATTGCGTTGTAAATGGCCGACGAGATAGCCTTGACCGGCGCACGGCTCTGCAAACGTCGAGACGCCATGCAGATGAGGCAACAGCGACAACACCGGATCGTATGGGGTGTCGTAAGCATCGTGTTTGCGACGAGGAAAATCTGACCGCTTACCCATATCTGGCCTCAAAACGGTACATCGTCAAATGCGCTTGTTCCGACATGACCAATTACGGTCACGTCGACATCACGCTTAACGACATGGTGAGTTGCTTCTAGAACGAAGAATTCAATGCCCGGGTGAGCGCGCGACAGCCTTTTCGCTTCTTCAATAGCGCCCATTTGGCTTTTGTGGCGAAATACAGGGCCACGCTGATGAAGGCCATAAACCATCCAAAATTTCTGATTTGGCATAGTCATCACGCGGCCCTCATACCTTCGGCGCGATAGACGCGGCGATAATGATGGTCGCAATAGGCTTTGTCCGCCTTGACCGGGCAGCCGCAGAACAGATAGACGCCGCCGCGCGGAACATCGTTGACGGCGAAATGGCAGCCACCGGCAGGTATATTGTGCAGTTCAACCCGCAGACTGTTCGCGTCATAGATCGTCGCAGCTATGTCAGGGCGAACAACTTCCGCGTCTGGATTGATTGTGACGGGCTGAGGCTGTTTCTTCGGCTTCTCTGGCCGGGGAGCCTTTTCACGACGAATACGAGCGACTTTATGCGCGCTGTCTTCACCACCCCGAGCAGACCGCGTAAAACCAACAGCCCGCAGTTCTTCATGTCGAGAGACAATGCCGATAACAGCATTGCGCGAAACGCCATATTGAACACCGATCTGCGAAGCCGAAAGCCCGTCTTGCAGAAGCTGCTTTATCTGGTCGATATGTTTTGAATACCATTGCTCTTTCATGAGAAACCTCAATCAATCGAATTGGCACAGCGCCGCGAACGGCGTTCGGCAAAGTCGATCAGGCCGCAGGGGCCTGAATACCTTCGAGGGATTCCAGAGTGACCCGCAGACCGGGCTTGTCGCCGTACACCTTGAAAACAGTCGTCACTGCGCATTGAGCGTCATCGACAAACGCGATCTTGTTCATGCTGTCCTTGACGATCTTTGCGATGTTATCGCCGTCCGGCTTGGTCGATTTCCAAGCACCATCAGGCGAAGCGAGCCGCTTTTTCGTGACGGTTTTCGGCCACGGATAAACGGCGGCGATGGTAAGACGAACAGGACCATCAAAAAGTGGCCTGTTACCCATTGCCTGTGAGCAGAAATCGCGGATCACGCCCATGTAATTGCGCTGTTTTGCAGGGGTGAATTGAACCTTGCCGTGTTTGCCAGCACGAGCCCAAGGAACAACATCACCCGGAACATGGAACGTGATCCGCATAGCCTTATTCCTCGTCTTCCGAGAAGCCATCCGCACCGGGGAATTCGGGGTCATAAATCTGGTCGGCAAGTGCCTGATCGGCATCAACGCGCGGTTCATGTTCCTCGGCATCGCCCACATTGCCGTCATCGCTGTCGTCAATAGGAAGGCCGGGTTCGTCTGGATCGGCTTTTGCTTCCGATTTCTGGCCGATGTAATCGGCAGCCGCGACGAACATCAGGAGAGCCGGGCGCCCACGATTATCGGCAAGATGTTCGATGTTCGGCGTAGTGACGCTGGAAACGACTTCCATCACGATCTTGTCTTTGACCGTGAATTTCGGCACTTCGACGTTGATTACTTCTCGACTGTCGGCGGCAATCATCGAAACCGCCCGTCGCACGATGGTTTCACAGGCGTTTGTGATCGCGTAAATCTTGTCTTCCTGATCACGCTCGGAAAGCTTCGACCACGGAGTTTCCATGGCGCGGATGTGCGTGAGCATCACGTCACGCAGATCGCCGGATAGCGTCTCGCTGCTCAGTTCAATTGTGTCCTCGGATGCACTCATTTCTTTGCTCCATCGCTGTTAAAAATATCCTCCCGAACCCGGCGCTTGGCCGCGATCAGAAGGATTTTGGTGATTTTCTGAGACTTTTCGGCAAGCCAGATGATGGCCGCCGTGAATGCGTTTCGGATCATCGGGAAAACTCCACTTTCAAAGCCTCCAGTTGAGCGGCTTGCCACTCCATCCGCTTTTCCAGTTCTGCGATGTGCACGCCGCGCTGAAAATCGCGGAACCAGCGGGTATTCGTTCCCTGCATCAGTTCGCGCAGAACCTCGAAACCGGCATCGGAGCGCAGGAGGTTCACCAGAGCATCGGCGGAAATATCGTTGCGGCCTTCCATCCAGAGTTCGGCGGCGCGTTGACCAACATCACAACGAGACGAGAGATTTGCAGCGGTCTTTGAAGGCCACAGACGCCGGGCAACGGCCACAACGGCGTCAGAAACACGAATCCACGAACGTTTGTTCGGGAATCTTTTTTCAGGGAAAAGGGGCAATGATGCAGACATCAGATAGCTGCCATTTCTGGCTGGCTACCAACCGAGGGATTATAAGGTGCATCAAACAAGTCAGGACGGATTAGCCATTTTGGAACAGCGCCCCGTGAGGCGTTGTGAATTGCGGCGGCCAACTCAGGCGCAGGATCGTTGTCACGATTAAGCGCTCGCGAAATGGACTGCTGTGAAAAGCATCCAATCGCTTTGGCAAGTTTCTGCTGCGAACCGAAGAAGTCGATAGCCGCAGCCATTCCGGGGTGTTGATCTCTCGTGCTCATGTACTCGTTTTAACTCAATTTCGAGTAACATGCAATCGAGTTGGATTAATTACCCGCAAACGAGTAGAAAATAAGTCATGGACAAGACATTCGGACAGACTGTGCGGGAAGAACGCGAGAGCCGGGGGCTATCTCAGGCCGATCTGGCCACGCTCGCCAACACAACGCAACAATCTATTGACCGTATTGAGCGGGATGCCGTTAAGCGCTCTCGCTCTATGATCGAGGTTGCTGTAGCGTTGGGATTACCTCTTCCGACAAAGGTCGAGGCAGTGAATGCTGTTGTTGGTAGCGTAGTGGGTTTGGATGGAGGCCAGCGTATGCCGCTTTATGGTCATGCAGTCGGCGGTAAGCACGGTGAGTTTGTGCTGAACGGCAATAAGATCGATGATATCCTTGCCCCTCCAATGCTTCGGGGCATACGAGAAGCTTACGGCGTCTATGTGGTGGGCGAGAGCATGGAGCCACGCTACTTTGCTGGCGAGGTTCTCTACATCAATCCCCGCGTGCCAATCCGGAAGGGTGATTTCGTTGTCGCCCAGATCGCACAAGATGAACACTCAGCCCCGCTTGCGTATGTAAAGCGCTTTGTTTCCAAGGGCGACACGCTCCGGCTTGAGCAGTTTAACCCCCGAGAAGTCCTTGAGTTTGATGAGTGTGATGTTGTTTCGATCCATAAGGTAGTGATGGCGGGTGAAGGGTAAACAGATCAATAAGCGCAAACTTACAGCGTTGTTGATACCGCCGATCTTTCTAGGATTGGCTGCATTCACTGACTCGTCTCATAGTCTAGAAAAAACATCAAAAGCTTGGTCTGATGCCAGAATTAGGCAGGCAGAAGAACTCTTTGCGTCATCAAAAAATAAGAGTGTTCAAGAACTGCGCGCCGAAGAGAAGGTGCGTTGGGAGGCTGGCTACCCTGCGTGTGTGGAGCGTGTGAAGCAGAGTCCCCCCATGCAAATAGGACAAATGATAATCCCGCAGGCCGACGAGATTGAGATATCATGCAATTATCGGGCTGCCGTTTTTGCCCTGCCTCAAAATACCCTGGAATCCTACTTCGCTGGCATAGTCGGCGCTTTAAAAGTCAATGCCGACCTGATTAATGTACTAATCCTCTCAATTCCAATATCCTTGTTGATAATCTATTTCATGCCTTGGCTGGTTTGTTCTATTCCAAGGGCTTACACGATTTTTGTCAGGTGGCTACACACTTAACTCGTTTTCGAGTTGACAATATAACACGATAACGAGTAATGTTCTCTCACAAGGAGGGCATTACCCATGCTCAAATCACACATCAAAGACGGATACACGCGCATCCTGCTTGAAACCCATGACGGGGCCGGGCAGATCGAAATGGTTGACGCCTGTGTTGCAATTGGCGCGACCGATAAGGAGATCATCAAGGCCGCAGACGGTTACGACACGCACGGGATTATCCGCTTTGACGTGCGGACCATGCGCGGCGTCGATATCACCGATGACGTTGCCCGGTCGTATGAAGGCCCGTTCAACGACGACGCGCCGGAATGGGTGCGCAACTCCCGAAATTTTCACCTGATCAGTGCTGAGATTGCCGACGACGAGCGTTCTTACCGCTCACATGTCCGCGCGTCCCGCAGCCCTTCAATCTTTCTGTGAAGGCTGGCACATGAATGTTTTCTATGACGTGGAAAAGGCTGTTGCTGAATTTCAGGCGAACATGAGCCGAGTTTGTAGCAATACGTCTGATCCTGAAATGGCCGCGCAATTGCGCAGTGTTCCGGTACAGGCCGAGTTCATCCGTTGGTCACTGACAGAAATGAACCTTGGTACGGACGAGGATGATCTTGTCCACGCAACGGCTGGCCTGATTGCAAACATTGTCGTCAACATCATGACAAATACCGAGGAAAAACAGGGCTTGTCGCTCCTTCCTCGTGTCTTCGCCATGTTGGAAAACAACACCGGCGAAACGGTCAGCGAAATTCATGTCGATAGCCGTAACGGAGGGAATGCGTGATGGAAACGACACTCAAGAACATTTGCGACTTGCACGGTCTGATAGCAATCACCGCTAGCATGTTCGACGCAAAAGGCTCCGGCAGTATCTCGGTCTACGTCCATTGGACCGACGAATACGAAATTCGTCACTGCGCAACAGGAATGGCCCAGACGTTCGATGAAGCCTTAGCTCTGGCGCTCACTGAAAAGTGCCTGACAGTTCTGGAGGCAGCGTGATGACCGTAGAAGCAAAGCATACGCCGGGTGAGTGGCGCGTCGAGCAAGGCACCACTTTGATTTGGGGCGACTGCAACCCAGATGACCAGACCAACTATGGCATGGGGTACCCGATAGCAGAATGCCGCCTTACGCCGTCTGCGTCATGGGCCAAAGGGCCTAGAAAAGTGGAAGAGGCACAAGCCAACGCCGCTCACATCGTCCGCTGTGTAAACTCCCATGACGCTCTCGTGGAGGCGCTGGAAGCGCTGGAAGTATTGGTTGCTCTCAATGAGGACAGCGGCCCATTTGGCGGCGAGCTTTACCATGATCGTGTTGACCGCGCATGGGACAGAGCTCGTGCCGCCATCGCCAAGGCCATAGGTGACGCCCATGCGTGACCTTCTCTTTGACCTCGCAGGCTTTGCAGCCGTTTCAACCTTCATCGCAGTGTTTTTCATATGGGCCGCGTATCTGGCCGAGAAAGTGTGAGGCCTACCATGGAACGAGTTTGCTTCAATGTTCTGAAATTCAAGAAGGAAAGCTTCATTTATGCCGGCCCCTCTTACGGTAGGGCTGGTACGGTTCAATATTATGGCCGGAGTTGCCTGATCAACGGCATTCCGTCCGATCAGTACGAGCGAGCAATCGGCGACAGCGAGTACATTGTCGTTAAGGGCGACGTGAAGTCGATTGAAATCGCGAAAAGCCCGATCCGGACCCTGATCCACTACGAGGTGAAGAATGGATACACCGATCTGGCCACCAAAGTTCCCCTGTCTATTGATGAGTTCAATGAGCTCGATGAAGTCAGGCGAGGCATTTACAAGCCGGTTTATCGTGAAGATGCGGTTCCGAATGTGCCATTTGATATCAAGATCGTTGATATCGACTGCCAGCCGAAAACATTTCCTGCTGGCGTCATGGTGACGGTTCCTGATTATCTCCAAAGGATGAAAAACACTTGGCATGTTCTGCCGTGTTATCTCGATCCGAAAGCTCTTTACGCTCGCCTTGTTGCCGCCGTGAAGGATGAGATTGCGTCGGGTGGTCATCCTGCCGGAACTTTCCACATTACGAATTACGACAATATCGGGTCGTTCACGGTCAAGGCTGGTTTCAAGCTTCATGGCTTTGAAGTCGAATACAAATTCGACGTGATCAATGTATCTGTGGATGGCCGGTATGGTGCTCAGCTTCCGAAAATCCAAGGCGAAAACCTCGACGATCTGAATAAGAACGTTTCCGAGTGGATTGCCAAGAAAATCGAAGCGATGCGGCTCATTACCCAGCCCAGAGAATGCCCTTGCTGTGGCGGACGCATCCCGAAAGGCAAAGTTGTCACAATTCCGATCAGGAGGCGCTGATGACCGCCATCGCCAAGAAAGTGCGCACCTTCAAGGGAACCCAGATCAGCGAACCCGGCCTGTATATCGCGTCCGAGGCTGATTATCACGCCGACCGGCTTTGCCCGACGCCGAGCCTTTCGCGTTCGATCGGTCAGAAGTTGCTTGATGAATCCGCGCGTCATGCATGGACGGCGCACCCACGCTTGAACCCGGAAGAAAAGCCGGAAGAAAAGCCGGAGAAGCGTGCGGAAATCGGATCGGCTGCACATGCCTTGTTGCTGAGCCAGCCGACAGAAATACGCGTGCTTGAGTTCCCCTCCTATCAATCGTTGAAATCCAAGATTGAGAGAGAAGACGCGCACAATGAAGGTGCTATTCCTCTTCTTGAAAAAGATCATGACGTACTCATTGACATGATGGCAGTCGCCAAGCGCGAACTGTCAATCCACAATGAGCCGGTAATTCGTGCGCTTGTCACTGGTGAAGCGATCGGGGACTATTATAACGAAATTACAGCGTGTTGGCAGGATGTCGTCGGCGGTCATTGGTGCCGGGCGCGTATTGACCGGCTTGTGATCGAGCCGAAGCGTATGACCGTGATCGATTATAAGACCACGGAAATGTCAGCCGCACCGGATGCTGTTCAAAAGGCGATCTACAACAACGATTACGAGTTGCAGGAAGGATTCTATCGTCGCGGTTTGCGTCATATCTTTCCTGAGATTGACCGGCATGAAATGGCGCTCGACTTCCTGTTCGTCGTTCAGGAGCAAAAGCCACCCCACGAAATAACCGTGGCGCGTCTTGATGTTCCGGGCCGTCAGATCGGTGAGAAGAAAGCCAGCGCCGCAATCCGGCTGTGGGATCATCACATCACGACGAACGAATGGCCGGGTTATCCGAGCCAGACCAAAACCGCCGAAATGCCAGCATGGACAGAAACCCGCTGGCTTGCGCGCGAGATTGAAGACGAACGCCTGCAAAATCTGCCGTTCGATCCCCTGAACCCATTTGAAGAAGTGCCATATCGGCCCAAGCCGATCATGTTGCCGTGCTGAGGAACCCATGACCGATAATCACTTTACCGAAGGCGTCCGCGACGACACATCCCTCATCATCGGTGTTGCCGGTGCTTCTGGATCGGGCAAGACCGTCACGGCTCTATTGCTTGCCTGTGGTCTTGCCGGAGAAGATGGGGAAGTCGCCTTTATCGATACGGAAGGCGGACGCGCCCGGCATTATTTTCCCACACCAAGCGACAAGCGATCCAGCGAAGAACTGCGCAAGGAATTTTTGTTCCGCGTGAAATATCTGGATATGCGCCCGCCATACAATCCGCGTTCGATCTGGGCGGCGATCAATGAGGCCATCGACAAGGTTGGCGCGAAGGTCGTTGTTGTCGACTCCGCGTCAGATGAATGGGAAGGCGTCGGCGGATTGCATGACATGCACATTGCTGAAATGGCACGTCTGGCAAAGAAGCCCTATGACGCCCTGCAAGATTGGGAACTGCATAAATACAATTTCCCTGCATGGGCCGTGCCGAAGGCCGAACACAAGCAATATCTGATGAAAAACCTTCGTCAGGTTCGCGCGCACGTCATCTTCTGTTTTCGCGCCAATGAATTGACCAAGCCGGTTGAGGTGGTTGACGACAAGGGCCACAAAAAGATGACGGTCCAGAATGTCGGCTGGCAGCCGGTTTGCGAAAAGAACATGCTCTATGATTTGACGATCTCTTTCATGGTCACGCCAGACCAGAAGGGCATTCCGTTGATGCAGGATGGCAAGTTCTACGGAAAGCTCAATCCGCCATATTCGAAATTCTTCCAGCCCGGCAAACAGGTTTCAATCGAGACTGGCCGCCAGCTTCGCGCATGGGCGAGGGGAGAAACACCATCATCGAATGCCGCCCCGCAGAAATCCCCATCTGCGAAGGCATCGGACGCCGGGGAAGCGCAATCCCCCGCCAATTCTCCGGCGTCCGTCTCAAATCAGGTTCTGCTTGTCGCCTATCATCAGCTTTTGGATAAAGCCCAGAACCGTGATGATCTGATCCGGGAACACAGCGATTACAAGCCCAAGTTTGAAGGCCGGATCAACGAGGTTCAGAACGCCGCGAAGTACATCTTCGGCGCACATCAGGACCGGCTCAAAGGCATAGACCTCCCCGACATTTACGAAGCCATTGAAAAGGTGCCGCTATGAGCGATTCCGACGACAATAAGCTTTTGCCTGATCCAGATCGCCTTTCCGTTCGTATCGCGATCTACATCTTTTCCATCAATTCGGCAGTCGTGGTCATCGCCATGGCAATCGTCGCTTTCCGCTACTGGAGGGCATTTCAATGAAAACTCCTACTTCCACTCCCCCGGCTCATGCAGTCCGGGATTGCGAGGATTCGCCCATGACCGCGCCCATTATCCCAGAAGCAGCCATACAGGCGGCAGACAATGCCATAGCTGATGCTGTCGGCCATACATCATCAATTTCCACGGTGATGCTTGCATCTGCCGCCCTCACCGCTGCCGCACCATTCCTGCAAAGGGTGAAGCCAGAAGCGCTACAGATGATTGAGCGCATGGCGTTTGGCTATGAAGTCATGTTCGAGAAGCTTTGCCATATCGACGGGACATGCGGCGTTGACGCTGCTTGGTATCGGGCAAAAGCACGAGAGGCCACTGACCGAATTGTCCCGCTGTATGCAGTTACAGAAGATAGCAACAAGGCGGTTCCGGGAGATTGCAAGACACAATATCTCGATTTCATGGCTCGTATCATGTCAGAGATTGAAGCTCCTAAATCCGATAACAAAGCGAGACGTGAACTAGACCTGTCGAACATTCTTCGCCATGCCTTTATTTATGGCTTCGTGGCGAAGGGAGGCACGATAACAGACGCTATAAATCATTGGCCTGATTACAATCCAGAAGAATGTTCGGCTTATTTTCGCATCCTGTCCGCAATATCGGGGGTCGGTAATACCGAGGCCCCACACCCACGCCGTGCGCAGGCGTTGGAGGAAGCGGCGCGTAACGCCTGCATGTACCTGGAAACAGGTTTCATCGAATGCCCTAAGTGCGGGGAAGAAGTCGAAACCAAACATACCGATGCTGAATACACGCTTCGTACCGCCCTCTCGTCTCAGCCTGTAGCGGATGGGTGGTTGCCGATTGAGACAGCGCCGAAGGATGAAACATTGTTCCTTGCCTACTGCCCGGCAGATAAGGCTTTCCCAGATGGTCGCATGATGATCTGGAAAGGCTCAATCTTTGCTTTCCAGAAGAACCCGATTCCGAACCATCTACAATTCCCAGCCACCCACTGGCGTCCCCTCCCAACCTCGCCGGAGGCGTCGGGATGAGCAAGCTCCGCGTCCTCGATTTATTCAGCGGAATTGGAGGTTTCTCTCTCGGATTAGAACGCACAGGCGGATTTGAAACCGTGGCGTTCTGCGAGATTGAAG
>JAATGD010000290.1 GCA_015654965.1 Hyphomicrobiales bacterium | reverse complement strand
GTCGGGCAAGGTGGAGTGGTTTAACGGACGCGCCTCGATGGTGCATCCCGATTATATTGCAAGCCTTGACGATGCCGAAAGTCTGCCGATGGTCGAGCCGGTCTATCCGCTGACGGCGGGCCTGTCGCCCAAAACGCTGTCGCGCGCGGTCAAGGAAGCCATGACGCGGGTTCCCGAACTGCCGGAATGGATCGACGGTCCGCTCCTTGCGCGCGAGCGCTTCCCCGCGTTCAAATCAGCCCTCAACACGATGCATGCGCCGCAAGACCCATCCGATATTGCGCTCGACAGTATTGCGCGGCGCAGGCTTGCCTATGATGAATTCCTCGCCGGTCAACTGGCGCTGGCGCTCGTCCGCGCCAAGACACGCCGCCTTTCCGGTCGCCCATTGGAGGGCACGGGTGCCATCGTGGGCGAGATCATGCGCCATCTGCCCTATAAGCTGACAAAAAGTCAGGAACAGGCAGCACGCGAAATCCTGACCGATCTCAAATCGCCGCAGCGCATGTTGCGGCTGTTGCAGGGCGATGTCGGTTCGGGAAAAACGGTCGTTGGCCTGCTTTCCATGGCGCATGCGGCCGAATCCGGCGGGCAATCGGCACTCATGGCCCCGACGGAAGTGCTGGCGCGGCAACATTTTGCGACCATCGCGCCGCTGGCGGAAAAGGCCGGATTGAAAGCGGCCCTTCTGACAGGACGCGAAAAAGGGCGCGAACGCAGTGCTGTGCTGGAAGAGCTGAAAAGCGGCGAAATCAATATCGTCATCGGAACGCATGCACTGTTTCAGGACAAGGTCGAATATCACGATCTGGTTTTCATCATCATCGATGAGCAGCATCGTTTCGGCGTGCATCAACGGCTGATGATGACGGCTAAGGGAACGGCTCCCGATATGCTGGTGATGACGGCAACCCCCATCCCGCGCACACTGGTATTGACCGCCTTTGGTGACATGGATGTCTCCAAACTCACCGAAAAACCCGCCGGGCGACAGCCGATCACCACCGCCATCCTACCGATGGAACGACTGGACGAGTTGGTCGAACGCATTCGCAAGGCGGTTTCAGAAGGGCAGAAGATTTATTGGATCTGTCCGCTGGTGGAAGAATCCGAATTGGTTGAACTGACTTCCGCCGAAGAGCGTTTTTCATCGCTGCAACCTTTGTTCGGCTCCAAAATCGGCCTCATCCATGGCCGCATGAATGGTGCTGAAAAAGACGAAGCGATGCGCGCTTTCAAGCAGGGCGAAACACGCCTGCTAATTGCCACGACCGTGATTGAGGTCGGCGTCGATGTACCTGATGCCACCATTATCGTCATCGAACATGCCGAGCGTTTCGGGCTTGCGCAATTGCACCAGTTGCGCGGGCGCGTCGGACGCGGTGACAAGCCTTCGACCTGCCTCCTGCTTTATAAGGGACCCTTGGGCGAAATCGGACAGGCGCGGCTCAAAGTCATGCGTGAGACGGAAGATGGTTTTCGCATTGCCGAAGAGGATTTGAAACTGCGTGGCGAAGGCGAGCTTCTGGGCACGCGGCAATCCGGCACGCCCGGTTTTCGCCTCGCCTCCATCGAAGCGCATGGCGATCTGCTGGAAATCGCCCGCAAGGATGCGCGTTACGTGCTCACAAGCGATCCCGATCTTGAAAGCGAACGCGGGAAAGCCTTGCGCGTGCTGCTTTATCTCTTCGGTCGCGATGAGGCGATACGGCTTTTGCGGGCGGGATAAAAGCGAATGGCCGCATTACTGCGGCCATTTCTATTAACTTATCAAGATAATTTTATAATATCCTGATTTTATTCGTCAGTCACCGACTTTGCCAGATTGCGCGGCTGATCAACATCTGTCCCCATCAGAACGGCTGTGTGATAGGCAAGCATCTGAATTGGCAGCGCATAGACAAGCGGCGTGATGAATTCAGGCACATCCGGCAGCACGATGGTTGCCATCGTATCGATGCTTGCGCTTTGCGCACCCTTTTTGTCGGTGATGAGAATAATGCGTCCGCCACGCGCCGCCACTTCCTGCATGTTGGAAACGGTCTTTTCGTAAAGACGGTCGGACGGCGCGATCACGATCACCGGCATCGTTTCGTCGATCAGCGCGATGGGACCGTGCTTCAACTCGCCCGCTGCATAGCCTTCGGCGTGGATATAGGAAATTTCCTTGAGTTTTAGCGCGCCTTCCAAGGCCAGCGGGAAGGACGTGCCGCGTCCCAGATAGAGCACATGATGGACCTTGGCGAGATCGGCGCAGACCTCGGCAATCTGGCTTTCAAGCTTGAGTACCTGATTGATGAAACGCGGCGCTTCCGACAATTCGCGCACCAGTTCCTGCTCGCGTTTTTCATCGATCGCACCGCGCTGTTTTGCTGCGGCGATGGCAAGGGACGCCATGGTGGAAAGCTGGCAGGTGAAAGCCTTGGTCGAGGCCACGCCGATTTCCGGTCCGGCCAATGTCGGGAAAACGGCATCGGATTCACGCGCAATGGTCGAGCCGGTCACATTGACGACCGAAGCAATCTTCAAGCCTTGCTGCTTGCAATAGCGCAGGGAAGCCAAAGTATCCGCCGTCTCGCCCGATTGCGATACGAACATGGCGAGCGAATCTTTCGACAGCGGCATTTCGCGATAACGAAATTCGGACGCGATGTCGCTATCGACCGGCAGGCGTGCAATCTGCTCGAACCAATATTTGCCGACCGATGCCGCATAAAAGGCAGTGCCGCAGGCCGAAATCGTCAGCCGGTCGATCTTGCTGAAATCGACACTGATAGCCTCTTCGCGCACCTTGCCTGTGGTGAAATCGAGATAATGGGCGAGCGTATGCGAAATCACTTCCGGCTGCTCGAACATTTCCTTCTGCATGAAGTGGCGATGATTGCCCTTGGAAACCTGAATATTGGCGTTCTGCGACTTGTGGACTGAACGTTCCACCTGCTTGTTGTTCTCATCATAGATGGTCACGCCCTTGCGGGTCAGAACCACCCAGTCGCCATCTTCGAGATAGGAAATCGTGTCGGTAAAGGGTGCCAGCGCAATGGCGTCGGAACCAATGAACATTTCGCCCTCACCATAGCCCACAGCCAGCGGCGGCCCTTGACGCGCACCGATGAGCGTTTCCTCGTCACCCTCAAACAGGAAAGCGAGCGCGAAGGCGCCTTTGAGAAGCGGCAGGCTGTCACGCACGGCTTCAACCGGCGACTTGCCTTTTGCCAGTTCACGCGTCACCAGATGCGCGACCGCTTCGGTATCGGTTTCCGTCTCGAATTTGTAGCCTTCAGTTTCAAGCATGGTACGCAATTCGGCAAAATTCTCGATAATGCCGTTATGCACCACGGCCACGCGCGACGTGATATGCGGATGCGCATTGCGCTCGACCGGCCTGCCATGGGTTGCCCAGCGCGTATGGCCGATGCCAATGATGCCTGGCAGCGGCTCGCTTGCAAGACGCTTTTCCAGATTGACCAGCTTGCCCTCGGCGCGGCGGCGATCGATATGGCCGTTCTGAAGTGTGGCAATACCGGCTGAATCATAGCCGCGATATTCCAGCCGCTTGAGCGCATCCACCAGAAGCGGTGCAACGTCCGACTTGCCGATGATGCCAATAATTCCACACATGGTGAACTCCGATCGATCTGCTGAATGCGTGTCAGCGATATAAAACGTTAGGGATGCAGGCGGCAATCAAAACCCGTTACCACCCGTCTCAACTCTTGATTGCTTATTTCCCAGTCTTTTTCGCAGCTTTGATGGCAGCATATTTTTCGCGCAAGATCGCGGCGCGGCCTTCCTTGATTTCCTGCCGCGCACGTCCGAAAGCCAGCGCATCGGCAGGCACATCCTTGGTGATCACGCTGCCGGACGCCACATAGGCATTGTCGGAAATGGTAACAGGCGCCACGAGCGAACTGTTGGAGCCGATAAAGGCATTTTCACCAATGACCGTATTGCTCTTGTTATAGCCATCATAATTGCAGGTAATGGTGCCAGCACCGATATTGCTTGCCGCACCAATGCTCGCGTCACCAATATAGCTCAGGTGATTGATCTTGGCGCCCTTGCCGACAATGGCATTTTTCACTTCGCAGAAATTGCCGACTTTCGATTTTTCACCGATATCCGCCCCCGGACGCAGCCGCGCAAAAGGTCCGATTTCGGCATTCGCGCCCACCCGTGCCCCTTCGATATGCGAAAAAGCATGGATCACCGCACCAGTCGCGACATGCGCGTGGGGGCCGAAAAACACGTTCGGCTCGATGGTGACATCGGCTTCAACCAGCGTATCATGACTGAAGAATACGGTTTCCGGCGCAATCAGCGTAACGCCGGACAACATCATGTCGCGGCGCTTGCGGTCTTGCCAGATGCTTTCCGCCTCCGCGAGTTCGGCGCGATTGTTAATGCCAATCACATTATCTACCGGCACTTCGATGGCGCTCACATTAAGCCCCTTTTCATGGGCAATCGCCACAATATCGGTCAGGTAATATTCGCCCTTGGCATTATCATTCCTGACTGCATCGAGAAGTGCTAACGCATGCGCGCCGCGAACCGCCATCAGCCCACCATTGCAGAAGCCGATTTTCTTCTGCGTATCGGTTGCTTCTTTTTCCTCGACAATCGCAACCAGCCGCTCGCCGTCTTCGATCAAGCGCCCGTAGCCAGAGGGATTTGCGGGACGAAAGCCGATCACCACGATATCCGCGTCAGCAGCAAGCCTTGCGCGCGCCGTCTGAAGCGAGTGGGCTTCGATCAATGGCGTATCGCCAAAAACGATCAACAGATCGTCATAGCCACGTGCAATCGCATCGCGTGCGGCGAGAACGGCATGGGCGGTTCCCAGACGCTCTTTCTGCTCAAAAGCGGAAACGGCGCTTGCGATTTTTTGGACAGCCCCACGCACATCCTCGGCACCGCGCCCAACAACCAGCGCCACATCGCTGTCACCTGTCCCTTGCACCGCCTTGACCACATGGCAGACCAGCGGAAGACCCGCCACCTGATGCAGAACCTTCGGCAGGTTCGATTTCATGCGCGTACCCTCGCCTGCGGCAAGGACAATGGAAAGACAGGTACGGTCGGTCATGGCGTCATCCGAAATAATGTGCTGCAGTCGGCTTTACAGTATCGGCCAAAAAATCGAAATCGATTTTTTGGCCGATACATAGATATAAGCAGCAAAGCGTGTATGGAAATTTACTATACATAAGTGTTTTCTTATCCAAGACGACCCAAGGCCGGGAAATTTTCAAGCAACCAGAAAGAGAAAGATTGCATACCGCCTGTCAGAAACAACAATCCTGCAGTGATCAACAGAATACCCATTGCCTTTTCAACCTTGCCCAGATGCACCCGGAAGCGGGCAAGAAAACGCATGAATGCGCCTGAAAAAAGCGCTGCAATCAAGAAAGGCACACCAAGCCCCAGCGAATAGACCGCAAGCAATGCGGCACCCTCGCCGACCGTGCTGCTACCACCGGCAAGTGTCAGGATCGGTCCCAGCACCGGCCCGATGCAGGGCGTCCAGCCAAAGGCGAAAGCAAGGCCCATGACATAGGCCCCAAGGGAGGAGGCAGGCGCTTTGCGCGCCTGAAAACGCGCCTCGCGCGCAAGAAACGACAGGCGCAGGACGCCCAGAAAATTCAGCCCCATCAGGATGATCACGATACCCGCGACAATGGCGATTTCCTGCTGCCACATACGTAAAAAGGCACCAATGGTCGAGGCACCGGCACCGAGCGCCACAAAAACCGTGGTAAAACCGAGAACGAATGAGAGGGCTGCGATAATCAATGAGAAACGAAGAATACGCTCTGCCGGATCATCTGCTGATCTGGAATTGCGGAAATCCTCGACGCTGACGCCTGCCATGTAGCAAAGATAGGGAGGAACCAACGGCAGGACGCAAGGCGAGAGAAACGACAGGGCACCGGCTGCGGCAGCCGTCAGATAGGAAACACTCAGCACCTGAATTTCTTTCGTGTATCAGAGCGACTTACGCCAAAACCGCATCGTGATTTTGGCGTAAAGCTATCAAAAAAATTTTAGACCGGTTCCTCTTCTACATAGGAATGAGAACCACTCTAAACAAACATATTGGCCTATATAGTCCAACTTGGGCGGTACTTTGAATATTTTTGTGCCCTCCATAAATCCGAACACAAATTTTCCCTAAATTGGGACCATTTGGCGCTCTTATTTTAATTCATATCAACGGACATCGCTCACATGAGCCTGCATGATAATGAAAAGCATTCATCGGTCGCGCATCATCCTTCGTCTTTTTTCGGACGATTGAAACGTTACCAGCACCTCCTGGCACCTCTTGCGGGCATCGTGATTGCCTTGCTGGCGATTTTCATTCTGGCAACCCTGCTTGAGAACACCTCGCGCAGGGAAACGCTTGATGCGCTGCATTCCATCTCGTGGACGACAATCGGTTTTGCCATCGCTTTTACCATCCTGAGTTATGTTGCCGTCGCACTTTATGATGTGGTGGCCGTTGAAACCATTGCGCCGGGGCAATTGCCCCGACACATAGCCGCCGTCACGGGCGCTGCCGGTTATGCCATTTCCAATGCAATCGGATTTTCGCTGCTCACAGGCGGCGCATTGCGCTATCGCATCTATGCCGCGAAAGGTGTCAGCCTTGCGGATATTGGCAAGATCGTCGGCACCTCGTGGTTTGCCATCTGGTTCGCGCTCATTATCATGGTGGGTGCCGCATTGCTGCTGGACCCGGAAGATGTGCCATGGATTTCCAGCATCGATTCGCGCATCGATATCGTGGCGGGCATCATCCTTCTGGGCGGGATCGCATGGCTCATCTACTGGCTTTCCAACGGAGAGCGCAGCATCAAGCTCGGCCCCTTGAGCATCAGGCTACCCAATTCAAAAGGCGCGCTGATCCAGATCCTTGCCGGTATTATCGATGTGGGGGCTGCGGCGGCAACGCTTTATGTACTCATGCCACAGGATGCGGTTCCCAGTTTCGCCCTGTTCTCGCTTGTCTATGTCATCGCCATCGTGCTTGGCATCGCAAGCCATGCCCCGGGCGGGCTTGGGGCGTTTGAAGCCACCATCATCGCAGGATTGGGCTTGAGCAACGAGCCAGATGCTCTCGCGGCCCTGCTTGCCTATCGTGTGATCTATACGCTGCTGCCGCTCGTTGTTGCTGCCACAGGCGTCCTGATATGGGAGATCATGCGGCGTCGGCAGATGCTGGGCAAACAGGCGCTTTTAGCCAAACGCCTGATCGAGCCGCTTATTCCTCGGCTTTCCGCCAGCATTATTTTTCTGGGCGGGATCATCTTGCTGATATCAGGCGCAACCCCTGACATTCGTTACCGCCTCAAAATACTCTCCACAATCGTGCCTGAATTTTTCGTGGAAACCTCGCATCTTGCGGCAAGCCTTGTCGGCGTGGCGCTGCTTATTATCGCTCGCGGCCTTTTCAAACGCCTCGAACGCGCATGGCTCGGCGCGATCATCCTGCTTTTATGCGGCGCTGTTTTCTCGATCGCCAAAGGGCTGGACTGGGAAGAAGCCATTATCCTGTGCAGCTTTGCGGCCATTCTTTGGGGATTTCGCGATTCCTTTTATCGCCGTCCCATGACTGGCCCGTTTGAACTGAGCTGGCCATGGATCGCAACGGTTTCTACTACCGTCATCGTCTCCACGTGGCTCGGTTTCTTCGTGTACCGGCATGTGGAATTTTCCAACGATCTGTGGTGGGATTTCGCATGGAAGGACAATGCATCGCGCTTTCTGCGTGCAACCGTGCTGATTTTTGTCGCCATCGCCGCCGTCGGTCTTCATTCCATTATCAACCGTCATAGCCTGCGTCGCCGCAAATACGACTATACTATTCCGCCTGCGATTCCTGCTCTGGTCGCATCCTGCCCCAATACCGATGCCGCTCTTGCTCTTCTCGGGGACAAACAGTTTCTGCTCTCCTCCGATAAAAGTGCGTTCATCATGTATGCCCGCTCCGGCAATAGCCTGATCGCGCTGGGAGAGCCGATCGGCGATCCGCAAAGCGGCACAGAACTGGCATGGTCGTTTCATGCGCTCGCTGACAAGCTTGCCCTGCGTACAGTGTTTTATGGCATCGGCCCGCAAAGCCTGCCGCTTTTCCTCGACATGGGGCTGATCGCACTCAAGCTCGGCGAAGTGGCACGCGTCGCGTTAAGCGACTTTTCCCTTGAAGGCCCGCGCCGCCAGCCCTTCCGTTACGCCGAACGCAAGGTCGAAAAGGACGGACTGACCTTTGAAATCATTGCGGCCAGCGATATTCCGCCGCAGCTTCCCCGCCTGCGCGAAATATCGGATGCGTGGCTTGATTTCAAATCGGGCAGCGAAAAGCGGTTTTCGCTCGGCTATTTCGACGAATACTATCTCAGGCAGTTCGACTTTGCCATCATGAAAAAAGACGGTGAAATCGTCGCCTTCGCCAATATATGGCGCGGTGCCGACAAGAATGAAATCACGGTCGATCTGATGCGTTACATGCCCAATGTCCACAAATTGCTGATGGACGCCTTGTTCGCCAAACTGTTTCTGTATGGCAAGGCGGAAGGCTACCAGTGGTTCAATCTGGGGGCCGCGCCGCTCGCAGGCCTGAGCGGCAGCAGGCTCGCCTCGCGCTGGAATCGTCTGGGTTCCTTTATCTATCGTCACGGCGACGATCTTTATCATTTCGAGGGCCTCAAGGCATTCAAGGAAAAGTTCGACCCCATCTGGACCCCGCATTACATGGTCTGCCCGGGCGGGCTTGAAACGCCACGCGCCCTTCTCGATGCAACCACTCTTATCAACGGCAATCCGCTGGAGTTCATCCGCAAATGAAGAAGCGTTATTTGTTTTGCCTGGGTCTGGGCGTCATCCTTGCGGGCTGCGCCGCCACCTATGCCATGTTGCATCCGGGAAAAATTGCCCGGCAATGGGCGCAATGGACCGACAGTGAGGCGCCTGTTTTTCAGGCCTATGCGGACCGTATGGCCAATGTCCCGGTCTATATGCCCAAAGGCAATCCCGTGGGACTGGCCATTCTGTTAAGCGATGCCGGTGGTATTGGCGAGCGGGAAGAAAGCTATAAAAATGCGCTGCTGTCGCGCGACATGATCGTACTGCCTGTGGATCTTGGCCCATGGCGTGCCGCACTCGACAAGGAAGATGGCGAGTGCAACTATCTTGTCTCCGATTTCGAGGCCATCGCCAAGGAAGCCCTGCGCGGTCTTGATCTCGATATCTATTTCCACCCGGTCGTAACCGGCATTGGCCAAGGCGCGATGATTGCCTATGCAGGCGCCTCCGACTCCCCTGACGCCACCATTGCCGGTGCGGTGGCTCTCGACCCTGTCCCCGCCAAGACAAGGCTGCCATCCTGCACGGAAGAAGCGAAGGCTGTCCCCTCCGCCAAGGGTGGCTTTAGCTATGAATATAACAAAAAGCTTCCCGCACCTGCCCTCGTCATCACCCCGGACCCGTCGACGCGCAATGAACCGGTTGCGGCACGCAAGCAAGGTTTTGCCGTCTTGCAGAATGCGCCGGATTTTCCCACACGCATCAAAATGGCCGCCGACAATGTTCTGGCCATGGCACAACAGGATGCCAGAAACGAAGCCTTGCCGATTGTCGACCTTCCAGCCAAAGGTGGAAAGGCCGATATGGTTGCGGTTTTTTACTCCGGCGACGGCGGCTGGCGCGATATCGACAAATCCATCGGCGAATGGTTGCAAGCCCATGGTGTGCATGTGATCGGCGTGGATTCACTTCGCTATTTCTGGTCCGAGCGCACGCCCGAAGAAATCGCACACGACACCGCCGCCATGATCAGCAAGGCCGATCCGAAAGGAACACTTCCCGTCAGCGTACTCGGCTATTCCTTCGGTGCCGATACATTTCCCTTCGCATGGAAATATCTTGAGCCTTCCCTGCAAGAGCGCATCAGGATGGTTGGTCTTCTGGGTGTGGAAACCACGACCACATTTCAGATTTCCATCGAGGGATGGCTTGGCATGGATGGCGATGAAGATGTCGTTCCTGCCATTGCAACGATTCCATCCGACCGGGTGGTCTGCGTCTATGGCGAAGAAGAGGACGATACAGCCTGCACGGATGCGCAATTGAAGGGCATTGAAGCGATGAAGCTGCCGGGAGGGCATCATTTTGACGAGAATTACGTCTCCATCGCAGAAGCGCTTTTAAAAAAGATGCGCATGCGCGCCAGTCTTCCGCCACCTCCAAGCTAATGCAAGATCATGATGTAGAACGCATATCCTCAACGAACAATTTTTGATTTACGTACCTCATTTTTACTCTTATGGTTTTCCCGAGGAGTCGAAATGAAACCCACCGTTCATGATATAGCGCGCAATGCAGGCGTCAGTCTCGCCACGGTGGACCGTGTTCTCAATGAGCGCCCGGGGGTGAGCGCACGCACGCGCGAACGCGTCATGGAAACGATGCAAGCGCTCGGTTATGTGCGCGATATGGGGGCTGCCAATCTGGCGCGCGGCCGCCAATATCGGTTCGATTTCATTCTGCCCGACAATGAGAACGCTTTCATACTCAAGCTACGCGACGAACTTGCCCATGCTGCCGAACGCTCACTCGCCGAACGCGTGGTGATCAACCTTGTTCTGGTTCCCCATTTCAATGAAACGGCCCTTGTTACCGCGTTGGATGCAAGCCTTGAGCGCAACCCGGATGGGGTTGCATTCGTCGCCATTGATACCGGGCCGGTCAGGGATGCCTGCGAGCGTCTGAGCGCAAGCGGTGTGCCTGTCATCACGCTGATTTCCGATTTGAGCCAGTCAACGCGTGAACATTATGTCGGGATCGACAACAAGGCTGCCGGACGCACCGCAGCCCGCCTTCTAGGGCTTTTTGCCAACGGCACCGAGGGACGCATTGCCGTTCTGGCCGGATCGCTAAAAGTGCGCGATCATTTCGAGCGCTTTGAAGGTTTTACTGCCGCCATGCAGTCCGATTTTCCCGACCGCACGATCTTGCCCGCTCTCGAAGGTCAGGACGAAGACAATCGCACTGAAAAACTGATCCGCAGCCTGCTCGATACAAATGATGATATTGCAGGCATATACAGCCTTGGCGCCGGAAATGGCGGCCTGCTGCGCGCTTTAAGTACCCATGACGGAAAAAAGCCGCTGGTGATCGCGCATGAGAACGATGCGGCCACGCGTGACGGTCTGAAACAGGGACTTGTGCATGGGGTTCTCGCACAGGATGCAGGCCATGAAATCCGCAGCGCCATCCGTATCCTCAAGGCATCGGTAGACCGCCAGCCTATCGTTGCCGGACAGGAATACATCCGCATTGAAATCTTTCTGAAAGATAACCTGCCGCAGTAACCGATCGACTGCCCGCATCATGAATTTGCAACAGGAGCATATATGTATCTCGGTCTTGATCTCGGCACATCCGGTGTCAAAGCGCTTCTGATCGATGATCAGCAACGGCTCATCGGTTCAGCCCATGGTGAGCTTGACGTCTCCCGCCCTCATCACGGCTGGAGCGAACAGGACCCCGACCATTGGATCAAAGCCTGTGAAAACGCGATCGATACCTTGCGACAGGCGCATAGGAAAGAATTTTCGGCAATTCACGGCATCGGTCTTTCAGGCCAAATGCACGGAGCAACCCTGCTTGATGCGCAGGATGCGGTTCTGCGACCCTGCATGTTGTGGAACGACACCCGCGCCTACAGGGAAGCGGCTGAACTTGACACCGATCCGGCTTTCCGCGCCATTACCGGCAATATAGTTTTCCCCGGCTTTACCGCGCCCAAACTCCTCTGGGTTGCGCGGAATGAACCTGAAATCTTCGCCAAAACCCGTAAAGTCCTGCTGCCAAAGGATTATCTGCGCCTGTGGCTGACCGGCGAGCATATT
>JAATGD010000182.1 GCA_015654965.1 Hyphomicrobiales bacterium | reverse complement strand
TCGCTTTGTCCGTTATGAAGGCGCGTGGTGAGATCGATAATTATGATGCGCTGGTGCGTGAACTTCAGACCGTTCCGCAAGCGATGGTCGATGCCAAAGCTGCATTTGAACCGCGTGCCAAGGAATCCGCCAGCATCATAGCAGGTTCGGATTATCACATGTTCACGGGTGCGGGGAACATGTGGCCGGAAACGCTCTATTATGCGACTTGCATTCTGGAAGAAATGCAATGGATCAGGACGCGTCCCGTACATGCCTCGGATTTCTTCCATGGTCCTCTCGAACTGATCGAAAAAGGTGTGAGTCTGATCCTGTTTAGGGGTGAAGATGCCTATGACGCGGTTGCGGAACGGGTTGTGAAATTTGCGCCGCAATATACGGACAAGTTCACCATCATCTCGACGGCCGATTACTGCCCGCGCAGTCTTTCGCCCGAGTTGCGGGCATTGCTGTCGCCTGCTTTCATGGCGACACTGATGGAACGCCTCAGCGCCCATCTGGAAGTGATGCGTGATCACCCGCTGGTGACGCGCCGCTATTACAAGCGCGTCGCTTATTGATAGATATCCGCCGGACCCGGCGATCATGTCGGGTCCGGCGGAAAGATTGTGATTTTCGCTGCGCTGGATCGTGTGGATTATCCGATCAGGCGTTAGGGTCCACGATTTTGGTGTCGGTCTGGCGATAGCGGAAGCGCACATCCGTCAGGCCAGCGGCATCCGACAGTTCAGCAGCCAGAAGCTGGGCGGCCAGAATGTCGATAATGCCACGGAAAATCAGATCATCGCTTGCAGGCACGTGGAAGACAGTCAGCTTGCCGCTGTCCTTGATGTCAGTATTGCTGGTGACGAGCAGTGCCGGAACGCCAATCGTGTCGAGAAACTGCGCAAGGCTGACTTCACGCGCATCACCGAACAGAACGACGCCTGTCGTCGCGTCCATGGCTTCCATCGGCCCGTGCAGATAATGGCGGGTTTCATAGCCCGAAGCAGGCAGACGAGCAGCTTCACGGATCAGCAGCGAAGCGCCATCGGCCGTACCGACAGACGCATAGGCACCCACGCAATCAATTGCGCGGCGCTCATGAAACAATTCGCCAAGGCGCGGCATTTTCTCTGCGGCACGTGCCTGAATTTCTGCTGTTAGCTCGGCAAGCCTGTCCCATTCAGCGCCGCCCTTGCCATGGATCGCATCAATGGCAAGGCCTGCGGCCAGCAAGGTTGCCGTGTAGCCGGTGCTGGAAGGCGTTGCATCGGAACCATTATTCAACTGGAGATGATAGGTCGCAGCCTGAGCGAGAGGGCTTTCGGCGCTGTTGGTGATGGCGAGGCTTTTTGCCTTCGGCAGCTTTTGCAGCGCTTCCACCGTTTCGATGCTGCGTCCGCGATGGGATAGCACCAGCACCGTATCGGCAATATCATATCCAGCCATCATTTCGCCAGAACGCACGGCGAAGGCCCTTTTGCCACGGCGTTGCAGTTCTCCGGCAGCGACCACGGCGGCGGCGTAGCTGGCGCCAATGCCGGTAATCGCTGTCACGCCTGCACTCAATGGGGAAAGATCAAGCCCGGCGAGCTCGGAACGCGCCGCAGCCAATGTATCGGACAGGGCTTCGGGTTGTCTTGCAACTGTGGAACGATAGCTCATTTCTATGCCTTTTCTGGGTTTGATGCGGAAGAGGTTCCTGTGTGTCTGTATGCCAGCCGCTCGGCCAGCACGATTGCGCCTTCGACCGGCGGACTGTCATGCAGGAAGACGGAGAAATCATCACCGATGATTTCGGCAACGCCTATTCGGAAAGCGTCCCATAATCGTGGTTGGGAAACGATTACGCTGCCGCCTGCAACCGCTGAAGTCGCCGTAGAACCGAGCGATTTGAGCCGGCGTATAAGATCGGCCAGCGCGCGGCCGCCGTCGCGGATAACGCCATCGGCCAGCGCAGATCCGGCATCCGCAGCATCGAAGACGAGACGGGCATGTTGGCCTACTTCGCGTGCCGTGCCGAGAGCCGCCAGCCGGCTACCGATGCGTGCGGGCGCTGGAATTTCAAGCGCCTCGAATAAAAGCGCAATCAACGGATCATCGAGTGTTCCACCGAGATCGAGGTGAAGTGCGACCGCGCGTGCGGCATCCCTTACGAGACTGGCGGCGCTGCCTTCATCGCCGATGATCCAGCCCCAGCCGCCAGCCACGAGCATTTCATTTTCGACCGAACGGCAGACTGCGATCGATCCGGTCCCGGCCACGACGCCGATCTGATGATCCAGCCCGAAAGCCGCAGGCATGAGTTCGGCATCGTTGACGACATGAACACGCCAAGGCGCCACAGATTTTATGGCGGCCTCGAATGCTTCGCATTCCTCCTTGTCGTCGCAACCATGCGCGCCGATACCGACCGCCGCGATAGGCTCTTCTTCGGCGATACGGGACACCAGATCCGCCACGGCATGCGCGTCGAGCAGCCAGTCGCGTTTGCGCCAATCGCTGCTTGGAATGACCATATCGCGTTGGCCGGTATGGGTCTTCAGGCGCAGATGCGTTTTGGTGCCGCCGATATCGATGCCGACGACGGCCATTCTGGGCGCTGACGGTGTTCTTTTTATCTGTGTGGTCATACCGTCAATGCTTGCCTTCACGAATCCGCAATCCATCCCGGTAGAAAATACGCATGCCCACCGGATCGAGCGTCAGGC
>JAATGD010000059.1 GCA_015654965.1 Hyphomicrobiales bacterium | reverse complement strand
ATCAATGCGGCGCATCTGACCAGTATCATGGTCCGTGCCATTGACCGTTCAAGCGAAGTGCCGCCATTTATTGTTGGGCGCAAGGTCGTGGCCGCTGTTCTGGGGCCGGGCTTTGGAAATCCCACACTAGCGCAAGACTACGCCCTGATGCTGGTGGGGAAGGCGCAGGATAAGGAGGCCGCCTTCAAGGGGCTTGTTCTGGATGCAGATGGCATCACCGCTTTCGAGAATGATCCGCAAAGCCTGTTTGATGCCCGCAAAAATGCCGATACCGCATTGGTTCTGACCCCGCATGAAGGTGAATTTCGCAGAATTTTCCCGGATATTGCCCAAAGCGACCAGTCCAAACTTGCCAAGGCGCGGGATGCCGCGAAGCGCGCCAATGCGATTGTCATTTATAAGGGGCCGGATACGGTCATTGCCGCCCCCGATGGTCGTGCAGCGATCAATGCCAATGGCACGCCACACCTTGCAACGGCTGGCTCAGGCGATGTGCTCTCGGGCATTGTCTGTGGATTGCTGGCGCAGGGCATGCCCGCTTTTGAAGCGGCTTGCGCAGGCGTGTGGGTTCATGGCGATGCCGCCCGCCGCTTTGGCCATGGGCTGATTGCGGAAGATTTGACCAATATGCTGCCTGCCGTCTGGTCGGCACTGGCTGGCCGGTCGCAAGAATGAGAAAGGATTACCGGCGTGAACCGTTCGAGCCGGTGCCGACATCAATGATGACATCGCCTGAGATGGATACATCGGTATTGCCGACCCGGAATTTTTTCCATGTTCCAGCCGGTTGCTGATCAGGTTCAGGCGTGGGCGGTGGTGCGGAAACAATCGGCTTTGGCACCTCCACACCCGGAAGACCGGGAGGCGAGCGATCCTCATTACCCGCAAAAGCGGATGTGATACTGAAGAAACTTATCGCAAGAGTATGAAAATAAATGTTTTTCATCTTCATATTAAACTTGAACAGGCGCACCAACTGATTCAAGCAATTGCTCGGCCATGGCAAGCGTGAACTCATCAAAATGCGAAATAACGCGGCTTGGCTCATAATGCTGCACCGGAAGATCGGTATAACCGAAATCAACGGCAACCACCGGAATGCCCGCAGCCTTTGCCGTATCGATATCGGTGCGGCTGTCGCCCACCATGATAGCACGGTCACGGTTGCTACCTGTCAACGCAATCGTCTCTGTCAGGTGCCGGGGGTCCGGTTTGCGCCATGAAAATGTGTCCGCACCACAGATCGAGGCAAAACGCGATGCTTCACCCATGCTGCTCAGAAGTTTCTTGGCCAGATTTTCATATTTGTTGGTGCAGACCGCAAGTGTATAGCCTTGGGCCTGAAAGCGATCCAGCGCATTGAGAACGCCGGGGAAAAAGGCTGATTCACCGGGCATATGATCCGAATAATGCTCCCGAAAAACCTCGACCAGCGAGTCGAGCCGCGCATCATCGATCTGCCTTTGTTGGGCTGCGAAGGCGCGCTCGATCATGGTGCGTCCGCCTTGCCCGACGTAGCGGCGCAAGGCACTGCGATCCGCCGGTTTGAGGCCCGAAACGGTCAGGCAATGATTGAGGCTTTCAAGAAGGTCCGGGGCTGTATCGACAAGGGTGCCATCGAGATCGAACACGATAATCGGTCTGCTATTGGCAAGAGACATGGCATTTCCCTTATGGTCAAAAGATGTGCAATACCTATCCCAAGAGCGCCAATGGCTCAAGTCCGGCATCTTAAATAAGAATATTCTACAATATATTTAAGGCTAATTTCTGCGTCATATTTCCAATAGTCGCTTTGTTATGACGGCTGCGCGTGCTAGACGCGATGCCGGATAAGCGAGAATCCGCTATCAAAGTCGATTGTAAGCCGGGGACTTATGGGATGAGTGAAGCGCGCAGGCTGAAAATTGCCGCTGCTGCCGAAGCACTGACTTATGTCAGGCACGGCATGCGTCTGGGCATTGGCACGGGGTCGACCGCGGAAGAATTCGTTCGCCTGCTCGCAGAAAAGGTGAAGGATGGCCTCGATATAATCGGCGTTCCCACGTCCGAACGCACGGCAAGCCTTTGCCGCGAGCTTGGTGTTCCTCTCACGACGCTCGATGAAACCCCGCATCTCGACCTAACGATTGATGGGGCCGATGAAGTTGATCACGAACTGACCTTGATCAAGGGCGGCGGCGGCGCACTGTTGCGCGAAAAGATCGTGGCAGCATCATCCGATGCCATGATTGTCATTGCCGACCAGTCGAAAGTTGTGGAAACGCTGGGGGCTTTTCCGTTACCCATCGAAGTCAATCGCTTCGGGCTTGCTGCAACGCTGCATGCAATCGAGGCGGCGGCAAAACAATGTGGCCTTGCAGGAGCGCTGACGCTGCGTTTAAAAGATGGCTCGCCTTTCGTGACGGATGGTGGACATTACAACGTCGATGCATCTTTTGGCCGTATTCCATCGGCAAGAACCTTATCTGACGCTCTCTTCGCCATACCGGGCGTGGTTGAGCATGGACTTTTCATCGGTCTGGCGCGTGCGGCAGTCATTGCCGGGGCTGATGGTATTCGTACAATGAAGCGGTCGTGAACCGCCATTTTGAACTGATTGAACGGAGTATTGAGCATATGATCCCGGCAACTGGCATTCGCCGTCTGATTGCACCATTTTCCGCGCTCGTCCTGATGGCTGGCATTCATGCCGCTACGGCGCAGGAAATATCTCCATCCCATTTGCAGGCTGCCCGTGAAGCCATTTCGGCAATCAGCGCGACCGAACAGTTCGACGAGATTCTGCCGAATGCGGCGCGCGCGTTGAAAGCCGAACTGATCCAGAAGGATCCCGATCTGGAAGCGCTCATCACCAAGACGGTCGATGACAAGGCTTTGGCGCTTGCCGCACGTCGTTCTGATCTCGAAACCGAATCCGCCCGCGCCTATGCCAAGACGTTCTCGGAAGACGAATTGAAGGCTATTGCGGCTTTCTATACGTCTCCGGCAGGCAAGAAGCTTCTTTCGGAAGGCCCGATTGTGACGCGTGAAGTGGTTCGCGCCGCCAATATCTGGCAGAATGGCGTTGCCCGTGATCTTGCCCAGAATGTGGGTGAGGTTCTGGCCGCACAGGCACGCGCTGCTTCGGGAGCGCAGGAACAGCAGCCTGCGCAGCAATAAATTCCGGATATTGTGAGCGAAATTAAAAGCCCGGCGACTTGGCCGGGCTTTTTCTTTTGCTTACATAGGAAACGAGAATCCGACGCTATGACCGCAAGGCCGAAGCCGCCTCACCAATTGAATGGAGAATTTCATGGCCAGCTATGACTACGACCTCTTTGTGATCGGTGGCGGCTCGGGTGGGGTGCGGGCAGGGCGTCTTGCTGGCGCGATGGGCAAGAAGGTGGGGCTTGCGGAAGAATACCGCATGGGTGGCACCTGCGTCATTCGTGGTTGCGTTCCGAAAAAACTGTTTGTTTATGCCTCGCAATTTCCCGAGCATTTCGAGGATGCCGCCGGTTATGGCTGGAGCGTGGGCGAAAGCCGCTTCGAGTGGAAAAAGCTGCTTGCGGCCAAGGACAAGGAAATCGACCGCCTGGAAGGGCTTTACCGCAAGGGGCTTGAAAATTCGGATGTGGAGATTTTTTCCAGCCGTGCAGAACTGATCGATGACCACACGGTAGAGCTGAAATCCTACGGGCAACGTGTGACGGCCGAGCATATTCTGATCGCCACCGGCGGTCGGCCCAACATGCATGAAGCCTTACCCGGTCATGAACATTGCATCAGCTCCAATGAGGCGTTTCATCTCGAAGAATTGCCCGAAGCAATCGTCATTGCGGGCGGTGGTTATATCGCGGTCGAATTTGCCAATATTTTCCACGGCCTCGGCGTGGAGACGACGCTCGTTTATCGCGGCAGGGAAATTCTGTCGCGCTTCGACCACGATCTTCGCCATCTGCTGCATGAAACGATGGAAGCCAAAGGCATTCGCATTATTTGTGAGGCGACATTCAAGAGCGTCGAAAAGGACCCGGACGGTCAACTTTCGATAGCGCTTTCAAACGGTGATACTTTGCAAGCCGGTCAGGCATTGCTTGCCTTGGGGCGCATCCCTAACACCGATGGCCTTGGGCTGGAAAAAGCAGGTGTCAAAACCGATGCGCTGGGGGCGATCGAAGTCGATGATTATTCCCGCACCAGCACGTCCAATATCTGGGCGGTTGGCGATGTCACCAATCGCGTGCAACTGACGCCGGTGGCTATCCACGAGGCCATGTGTTTTCTGGAAACAGCTTTCAAGGACAATCCGACCAAGCCTGATCATGAATTGATTGCAACGGCTGTCTTTTCGCAGCCGGAAATCGGCACGGTGGGCCTGTCGGAAGACGAGGCGGCGAAGAAATATCCAGAAGTCGAGGTTTATCGCGCTTTGTTCCGACCGATGAAGAATACGCTTTCGGGCCGTAATGAAAAAATGCTGACCAAGCTCGTTGTGGATGCGGCAAGCCGCAAGGTGGTGGGCGCGCATATCATGGGACCTGACGCCGGTGAAATGGCACAGCTTTTAGGCATTTCACTCAAGGCAGGCGTGACCAAGGATGATTTCGACCGCACCATGGCGGTGCACCCGACGGCGGCGGAAGAACTGGTGACGATGTATAAGCCCAGCTATCGTCTTGTGCGTGGCGAAAAGGTGACTGGATAAATCTTTCGCCACCGTGAGGGCGGTTAACGAATATTACTGGCATATAATCGACGTCTGCATTATATCAGCCCGATCACGCGCGCCGGGCTGTCGCCTTCCCACTGTCACTCTTTCCGGGTGATCGTGCCAAAAGCGGAATTCCGGCTTTCGTGCAAGGAGGCTATAATCCGAGACATATTCAGCGGATAACGCAAGACAGGTGCTAGAATGACCAAGAACTGGACCCCGCATTCCTGGAGAAGCAAGCCGATCAGGCAGGTGCCGTTTTACCCGGACGCACAGGCTCTGAGCGATGTCGAGGCCCGTCTTCGCACCTATCCGCCGCTGGTTTTTGCAGGCGAGGCGCGCAAGCTCAAGCAGCAGCTCGCAGCGGTTGCCGAGGGACAGGCGTTTCTGCTTCAGGGCGGCGACTGCGCCGAAAGCTTTGCCGAACATGGCGCGGATAATATCCGCGACTTCTTCCGCGTTTTCCTGCAAATGGCTGTCGTGCTGACATTTGGCGCGTCCAAGCCGGTTGTGAAGGTCGGCCGCATTGCCGGTCAGTTCGCCAAGCCGCGCTCGTCGGATATGGAAACCCAGAATGGTGTGGAATTGCCGTCCTATCGCGGCGATATCATCAATGGCATCGATTTTGATACGGCCTCGCGCATTCCCGATCCGCAGCGTCAGGACATGGCGTACCGCCAGTCGGCGGCAACGCTCAACCTGTTGCGTGCGTTTGCACAGGGTGGCTATGCCAATCTGGAAAACGTGCACCAGTGGATGCTTGGCTTCGTCGGCAAAAGCCCGCAGGCCGAGCGTTATGCGGCCCTTGCGCAGCGCATTTCCGAAACCATGAATTTCATGCGCGCCATCGGCATCACTTCCGACAGCAATCATGCCCTGCGTGAGACGGATTTCTACACCAGCCATGAGGCGCTGCTTCTTGGTTATGAGGAAGCACTGACCCGTGTCGATTCGACCTCGGGCGACTGGTACGGCACATCCGGGCATATGATCTGGATCGGCGACCGCACGCGTCAGGCCGATCACGCGCATATCGAATATTGCCGTGGCATCAAGAACCCGCTTGGACTGAAATGCGGCCCATCCCTGCAGCCGGATGACCTCATCCGCCTGATCGATCTGCTCAATCCTGAAAACGAGGCCGGGCGTCTGACGCTGATCGCCCGTTTCGGCTATGACAAGGTTGGCGATCATCTGCCGCAGCTCATCCGCGCGGTCGAGCGCGAAGGCTGCAAGGTCGTGTGGTCCTGCGATCCGATGCATGGCAACACCATCACCGCGGGCGGTTACAAGACGCGGCCTTTCGACCGTATCCTCAAGGAAGTGGAGAGTTTTTTCGCGATCCATCGCTCTGAAGGCACGCATCCGGGCGGCATTCACATCGAAATGACCGGCAAGAACGTCACCGAATGCACGGGCGGTGCACGCGCGATTTCGGCGGACGATTTGCAGGATCGCTACCACACCCATTGCGATCCGCGCCTCAACGCCGATCAGGCGCTGGAACTGGCCTTCCTTCTGGCCGAGTTGCTCAAGAAGGAGCGCGACGCAGGCGTGGAAAGACAGGCCGCAACGGCCTGATCGCTTGCCGAAACAGAACAGACGGGCAGGGCGGAGATTTCCATCTCCGCCCTGTTGCTTTTCGGACAAACTCGTTTAGACCTTGACGTGCTCGGAACCTGTTATCGGTGATTGCTCTTTAAGAGCGCATAAGTCGGATATTCTGGAGTTATGCATGCAGCGCATTTTTCTGGCATTTCTCAATTCCATGCGGGCGCTTAAATATCTTGCAGGCAATGAAAAGGCGGTTCAGCAGGAACTGGCGCTGTTTGTGATCTCGCTGCCGGTGGCATTTTTCCTTGCGCCCTCATGGCTCGCCTTCCTGCTCATGACCGGCTCGATCCTGTTTCTCCTGATGATCGAAATATTGAACACCGGCATCGAGGCGACTTGCGACGCGGTTTCGCTCGATTTTCACCGGGAAATCCAGATTGCCAAGGATTGCGGATCGCTGGCCGTGCTGATTTCCGTCATTTTGACCTTCACGGTCTGGGCCTATATTCTGCTCACAACCTATCTGATCTGACAAAGCCGACAGAGAATGGCCGTGTCCGTTGCAATTAACTGCACAGGCGCGTTAAAGCTTGTGCGTGTTCAGAACGAGCGAGAATCTTACCATGCTTCGTATTGCCGTAGCCCAGCTTAACCCCATCATGGGCGATATTGCCGGAAATCTGGCCAAGGCCCGCGCGGCTCGCGCCGAAGCCGCCTCGATGAAGGCTGATCTTATCCTGTTCACGGAGCTGTTTATTTCCGGCTATCCGCCGGAAGATCTGGTGCTGAAACCGGCTTTCGTTGAGAAATGCGAAAATGCCGTCACGGAACTGGCACAGGATACGGCGGATGGTGGGCCGGGGGTCATCATAGGCTCACCCATGCAGCGCGATACGGGATTGCATAATGGGGTTGCGGTGCTCGATGATGGCAAAATCATCGCCGAGCGTTTCAAGGTCGATCTGCCCAATTATGGCGAATTCGATGAAAAGCGGGTTTTTGCGGAAGGAACGATTTCCGGCCCCTATAATTTTCGTGGCGTGCGTATCGGTATTCCGATCTGCGAGGAAATCTGGAACGATCTCGGCATTTGCGAGACGCTTGCCGAGGCGGGGGCTGAAATCCTGCTGGTGCCCAACGGTTCCCCCTATTATCACGGCAAGCTCGACGTGCGCCATCAGATTGCGCTCAGGCAGGTCATCGAAAGCGGATTGCCGCTTATTTTCGCCAATCAGGTGGGCGGACAGGATGAGCTGGTTTTCGATGGCGCATCATTCGCCTTCAATGCCGACAAATCGCTTTGCCTGCAAATGCCGCAATTCGAGGAATCGATCTCTTTCACCGACTGGCATCGCGGCAGCGATGGCTGGCATTGCGCGACAAGTGAACAAGCGCGCCTGCCGGAAGGGCTGGAGGCTGACTATACGGCCTGTGTTCTGGGCCTGCGCGACTATGTGAACAAGAACGGTTTCAAGGATGTGGTGCTGGGGCTTTCCGGCGGTGTCGATTCGGCGATCTGTGCCGCGATGGGCGTCGATGCGCTCGGCAAGGAGCGGGTGCGCACCATCATGCTGCCCTATCGCTATACATCGGATGAATCGCTCAAAGACGCGGCCGATTGCGCCAAAGCGCTGGGCGTGCGCTATGATATCGTGCCGATCGCTCCCCCTGTCGAAGGGTTTCTGGACGCGCTTGGGCCGCTCTTTGCCGGAACGACCAGCGGTGTGACGGAGGAAAATCTCCAGAGCCGGACGCGCGGTACGATCCTGATGGCGGTATCCAACAAATTCGGCTCCATGGTCGTGACCACCGGCAACAAGTCGGAAATGTCGGTGGGCTACGCGACACTTTACGGCGACATGAATGGCGGCTTCAACCCGATCAAAGATGTCTACAAGATGCAGGTCTATGCCATGTCGGAATGGCGTAACGCGCATGTCCCGCAAGGCGCGCTGGGACCCTCGGGTGCGGTGATCCCGCAAAACATCATTTCCAAGGCGCCGTCCGCCGAATTGCGCGAGAACCAGACCGATCAGGACAGCCTGCCGCCCTATCCGGTGCTTGACGATATTCTGCAATGTCTGGTCGAAAACGAGATGAGCAATGCGGAAATCGCCGCACGCGGCCATCCGCTTGAGACGGTGCAGCGCATCGAGCATCTGCTTTATCTGGCGGAATACAAGCGCCGACAATCGGCGCCGGGCGTAAAAATCACCAAGAAGAATTTCGGACGCGATCGCCGTTATCCGATAACCAATCGCTTCCGCGACCGCTGAAAGAGTATGAAATGACTGTCACCGTTCGTTTTGCCCCGTCCCCGACGGGCTATATTCATATTGGCAATACCAGAACCGCGCTTGCCAACTGGCTTTATGCGCAAAAGAACGGAGGAAAATTCATCCTGCGTTATGACGACACCGATGTCGAGCGCTCGAAAGACGAGTATGCCCGTGCTATCGCCGTCGATCTTGAATGGCTGGGCGTGAAGCCCGACCGGGTCGAATATCAGTCGAAGCGCTTCGAGATTTATGCGCAGGCCGTTGAAAAACTCAAAAAAGCGGGTCTGCTTTACGCCTGCTATGAAAATGCCGATGAACTCGAACGCCGCCGCAAGCTGCGTCTGGCGCGTCGGTTGCCACCTGTCTATGGCCGTGAAGCGCTGAAACTGACCGAGGCGGAGAAGGCTGCCTTTGAGGCTGAAGGCCGCAAGCCGCATTGGCGTTTCTTGTTGCCGAATTATGAGAGCGATCCATTCGCCACAAAGCGAACGGAAGTGCATTGGGATGATCTGGTGCGCGGGGCCCAGACGGTCGATCTGGCTTCCATGTCCGATCCGGTGCTGGTGCGCGAAGACGGCACCTATCTCTATACCTTGCCGTCGGTCGTGGACGATATCGATCTGGGCGTCACCCACATCATCCGTGGTGACGATCATGTCACCAATACCGGGGTACAGATAGCGATATTCGAGGCGCTGGGTGCAACACCACCCACCTTTGGCCATCACAACCTGCTGACGACCACGACCGGTGAGGGACTGTCCAAGCGCACAGGCGCGCTTTCGGTCGGCTCCTTGCGCGAAAACGGCTATGAGCCGATGGCCGTGGCCTCGCTCGCGGTGCTGATCGGCACATCGGAAAATGTCGCGGCTGCCCCGACCATGGCGGCGCTCGCCGAACATTTCGATCTGGCGTCGATCAGCAAGTCATCGGCCAAGTTCGACCCGGCAGAACTCGATGCGCTCAACCGTTCGCTTCTGCATGACATGTCATTCGAAGACGCGCGTCCGCGTCTTGAAGCGCTCGGTATTATGGGCGAAAAAGCGGGAAAATTCTGGCTTGCCGTACGGGGCAATCTCGACCGCTTCAACGATGCCACTCACTGGTGGCAGATCGTGGAAGGCGAACTGACTGAAAAGCCTGATCTATCCGATGAAGACCGCGCATTTATTGAAGACGCTTTCACCCATCTGCCAGCGGCTCCGTGGAGCCGTGAGACGTGGAAAGAGTGGACCGAAGCTGTCAAAGCGCAGAGCGGACGCAAGGGAAAAAGCCTGTTCATGCCGCTACGGCTGGCGCTCACAGGGCAGGCGCATGGGCCGGAACTGGCCGATCTTCTTGTCCTGATGGGGCCTGAAAAAGTTCTGTCCCGGCGTCCCTGAACGACATTATCAAAAAAAACGGGCATGGTTCACACCATGCCCGTTTTTTCATGCCTTGAATGCGGCTCGGCTTATTTGCGCAGCCGCGCCTTGGAGGCAGGCGTTTCGCCTGCGCGTTGCAAGGCTTCCACCACGGCCAGAGCCGTCATATTGACCACGCCGCGCGAGGTGACGGATGGCGTGAGAATATGCGCAGGCCGTGCCGCGCCGAGCAGGATCGGGCCGACATGCAGGGCGTCGGTTACGCTTTTCACCACATTGAGCGTGATATTAGCGGCGTCTAGATTCGGGAAGACCAGCAGATTGGCTTCGCCCTTCAGCCGCGAATTCGGGAACACGCGATCACGCATGGCTTGCGAAAGGGCGGAATCGCCATGCATCTCGCCGTCCGATTCAAGATCGGGGGCTTTTTCAGCCAGAATGGCTGCGGCCTGACGCATTTTTTCCGCGCTGGCACTTTCTTTCGAGCCGAAATTGGAGTGCGATACGAGTGCGACTTTCGGCTCGATGCCGAAACGGTCGATTTCCTTTGCGGCCAGAATTGCCATTTCCGCCAGTTCATCCGGCGTCGGATCGACATTGACATAAGTGTCGGTCAGAAACAGCGCGCCGCGCTGCGAGATCAGGAGACTCAAGGCCGAATAATCGTGAATGCCCGGCACCTTGCCGATGATCTGGCCCACGACCCGCAGATGACGCTCGAAACGGCCTTCCAGTCCGCAGATCATCGCATCGGCGTCGCCGCGCTTGAGCGCGAGCGCTGCAATGACGGTGTTGTCGGTACGAACCATCGTCCGCGCCGCCTCCTGGGTCACGCCACGCCGGCCTGCGAATTCAACCAACTCATCGACATAGTGGCGGTAGCGCGGATCGTCTTCCGGATTGATCAGCGTGAAGTCTTCACCGGCCTTGATGCGCAGACCGTAGCGGCGCGCGCGAACCTCGATAACGTGCGGCCGGCCAATCAGGATCGGCTGTGCCAGCCCTTCCTCAATCACCACTTGCGCGGCACGCAGCACCCGCTCGTCTTCGCCGTCTGCATAGATGACGCGCTTCGCCTTAGCTTCCTTTGCAGCCGAGAAGATCGGCTT
>JAATGD010000106.1 GCA_015654965.1 Hyphomicrobiales bacterium | reverse complement strand
TTAACGCGCTTGCAAAGGCGCGGGCCTCAGCAAGCGTCTTGTTCATTTTCCAGCTCGTACCAACCCAGAATCTGGCCATTCCAAAATGCTCTTTCTTCTCGTGTTTATGCGCGGGTCATGCGCTTATTGTGCGATTGTCAACTTGATGCCTGCGGGTTCAAGATCGGCCACGAGCGCATCGCCCGGAGATGCATCGGTGATGATGGCGTCGAAATCCCCGAGATCCGCCATCACATGCAGGGCCGTGCGGCGAAAACGCTGGTGATTGACCAGGAGGCAGGTTCGGCTTGCCGACGCGGTCATGGCACGCTTGGTGCGAACGACGTTTTCGTCCATATGATAGACGAGACGTCCGTTGACGGCGGGCGCGGAAATGAAAGCAATGTCGGCGCTCAGCTTTGACAGCGCTTCCTCGGTCAGCAGGCCAAAGAACGCGTTGAATTTTGCCGAAAATACCCCGCCCAGCGCGATCAGGTTGATGCCGCCTTCGCCCTTGAGGTTCTCGATAATGACGGCATTGTTGGTGATGACCGTCAGTGGGCGTTTTTCAATCAGCATGCTGCCCAGAACCGCCGCAGTGGAGCCGTCATTGATCATCACGGTCATGCCGGGCTCGATCAGCTCCAGTGCCGCGCGTCCCATCTCGATCTTGGCTTCGTGGTCCTGCTGCACACGAAAACGGAAATCGCTTTCAAATTGCGAACCCGCATCCATGGTCGCGCCGCCACGCACCTTGCGCAGGACGCCGGATTCCTCAAGCGAATCCAGATCGCGATGAATGGTCATTTTGGAGACAGCGAAACGCTCGGCCAGATCGTCAAGATCAACGGCATGATTTTCAATCAGCAGATTGATGATCGCCTGTCTTCTGTCATCGCGCTTCACGACATGTCCGATCTTCGGCAAGGATTCATGTTTTTTCGTTCTTAAATCACAAAATCACACAGTAATCCATATTAAATGTGATTTTGTGATATTTTGTTGATTGAAGCGTCAGACGGGTCAAGCCAGTTGCAAAAGAGCCTGAGCTGTGCGCTCATCCGTAATGAGGCCATAGAGACGTCCGCTTTTGAGGACGGCGCGAATGGCTTCGGCTTTCGACAGGCCTCCAGCCAGACCGATGATGCGGCTCATATCGGCATTTTCCACAGAAGCAGCGATGGTGCGCGCCGTCAGGCCGGTTTCAAGCCGCGTGCCCTCAGCGTCAAAAAAATGCCCGAGCATTTCACCGACGCCGCCCAGTTGCGCAATTTCTTCGAGTTCCGAAAGCTCGACCACGCCGGAGGTGACGAGCTGCGCCTGCGTATCGACCGTGCCGATGCCGACGATTTTCAACTCGGCGCGACAGCCCATTTCAAAAACGCTGGTGACGCCTTTTTGCGCCAGCAGCACTTCGCGGTCTTCCGCCGTATTGGCAAAGAACGGCACCGGCATCACATAAGCGGGCCTGCCGGTCTTTTCAGCGATACGATGCATTACATCATGCGGATTGGCGGCAAAATTTCGTGTCAAACCACCCAGCAGCGAGACGAACTGCAAGTCTTTGCCATTCACGCGTGGCATGTGATTGACCGCTGCCGAAAGCGTGCGGCCATGACCAAGGCCGATCATTTCATGATCGCCATGCTCGATTTCGCGCCGCAAGAATTCGGCACCCGCACTTCCGAGCGAGAGCAGCGGCAAGGGGTCTTCGCCAAGATCGGGCGCCACTTCGCAATATTCAAGGTCATATTTTTCAGCGAGCCGGTTTTCGAGATCGATACATTCGCTGATATCGCCATCGATGGTCACCTTTACGGCACCATCGGCAACCGCTTTGGCGATCAATCGGTGCGCTTTCACGGAAGGCAGGCCAAGCCGTTTTGCAACTGCGGACTGGGTCATTCCGGCAATGAAATGCAGCCATGCAGCACGAAGGGCCAAGGAATCGTCTGGATCTGCCATCGTCGTGCTGCCTGTATCCGTTTCTGCATTGTTTTCTGACGGTTATATTTTCAAGTCGCTTGCGCCCGTGTCAATGTAAGGCGCCCAGAAGGCCACACTTTCGGCAATCTGTGGAATAACCTCACGGTCGTTCGGCTCGCGTTCCTTGAACGAGAGTTCAAGGCAGATTTCATTGTCTCTGGCGCCACCCTCGGCAAGCGCTTTGAGCAAAGGTTCCGGCTGGATACGGCCCTTGGCGTTGAATTCTGCCGTGAAAGGACGATGACCGCCTTTGTCCATCAGGCTTTGCTTGATGTGAATGATCGGCGAGATTTTTGGTACGGCCCGCGCCCATGCATAGGGATCGAAATCGTCCGGGTTGGACGAGGTGATGTCGCCATGGTCGATATCGGCCATCATCCACATCGGGATTGTCATGTCCGTTGCACTCAGCCGATCCTGTAGCTTGATACATTCGGCAATGGTTTCGCCAAATTCGCGGCCAATGCTCATCGGTTCCCAGAAAAAATAATCAAGGCCCGCGCCAGCCGCATGGTCTGCCACTTTTGCCCAACAGTCGATGGCGATCTTGATCAGATCTTCGCGGCGCTCAGGATCATCGAAATCCTTATAGGTGAAGATCGCAAATTGTGTGCCGACCGATTTGCCACCCAGATCGCCGATAATATCGGCGAAAGTCTTGAACCAGTCGATATAATAGCGACGTACCTCTGCATCGGGGTGGCCGAAATGGTTGAGACGGCCATAAGGGCCGGTCATACCAGATGTGACGCGTACGCCGGTGCGCTGCAAGGCCCGGTCCATATCACGCGTCAGGCGGCGGATGGTGGAAGCCTGCCAGCTTGGATTGATGAATTCATGCGTCAATTGCAGATCGCGCAGACGCAGATCACGCGCAACCGTTTCGATCAGGTCGTCGGCTTCTGCAAAGCGGTTGACCAGCGGATTGGTGTTGAGCGAAAGCGTTAGGGCCATATTGTCCTCAGGCGACTAGTTTTGCGTTGTCGAACCATTGCGTGAAGACAGCGCGTTCGGCTTCGGTCAGGTGCAAATAGTGCTTGGTGCGGCGGTAGAGAATATCTTCCGCCGTCTTTGCCCATTCCCTAGTCACCAGATAGCGGACTTCCGCTTCATAAATATTGCCGCCGAAATGCTGCCCAAGTCCCTTCAGGTCAGCGGCACCTGCAACTATATCCTTGGTGCGTGCACCATAGAGGCGTCCATAGTGGTGGACGAGTTTGCTCGGCATCCACGGATAGCTGTCACGCAGGCCATTGGCGAAGGTTTCATAATCGGCATTGGCGATTTCGCCACCCGGAAGCGGTGCGCCATGGGTCCAGTCGCCACCCATATTCGGGAAAATATGCTTGAGGCGATGCAGGCCGCGTTCGGCCAGTTCTCGGAATGTGGTGATCTTGCCGCCAAAGACATTGAGCAGCGGTGCGTCATTGGTTTCATCGAGATCAAAAACATAATCGCGGGTGACAGCGGAGGGATTGCCCTTGCCATCATCGAACAGCGGACGTACACCGGAGAAGCTATGCAGCACGTCTTCGCGCCTTAGCTTTTCCTTGAAATAACGGTTGACCGCGGTGAGCAGGTAATCGATTTCTTTTTCGTCCGCTTGCACGTCTTCGGCGCGGCCTTCATAGGCAATATCGGTGGTGCCGATGAGCGCCTTGTCGCCTTCATAAGGATTGATGAAAATCACGCGCTTGTCGTGGTTCTGCACCAGATAGGCATTCGCACCAGACCAGAATTTCGGCACGATGATGTGGCTGCCTTTCACAAGGCGTACATTGCGCGAGGAGTTCGATCCGGCAACGTTGGTGATGACATCGGTCACCCAGGGGCCTGCGCAATTGACGATGCAGCGGGCGCGGAACTGGCGCACTTCTCCAGTGTCAGCGTTTCTGGTTTCGACAATCCAGCCGCCTTTTTCGCGGCGTGCCGATGTAACGGGTGTGCGGGTGAGAATGGTCGCACCCTTTTCAGCGGCCCCCAGAGCGTTGAGAACGACGAGGCGGGCATCGTCCACCCAGCAATCGGAATATTCAAAGCCTTTTGTATATTGGTCGAGAATGGGCGTGCCTTCCGGGTCGCGCTTCAAATCGAGCGTGCGGGTGCCGGGCAGCTTCTTGCGTCCGCCGAGATGGTCGTAAAGAAACAGGCCAAGACGCACCAGCCATGCCGGGCGATCCTGCGGGCTGCGCGGCAGCACAAAGCGCATCGGCCAGATGATATGGGGGGCTGCATTGAGCAGCACTTCGCGCTCGATCAGCGCTTCGCGGACAAGGCGGAATTCGTAATATTCGAGATAACGCAAGCCGCCATGCACCAGCTTGCCTGAACGCGAGGAGGTGCCTTGCGCAAGGTCATCCTTCTCCGCCAGTACGACCTTGAGGCCGCGCCCCGCCGCATCGCGGGCCACGCCCGCGCCATTGATACCGCCGCCAATCACAAACAGATCGCAGGTTTCCGGTTCAGCCATTTCATGCTCCTTCGGATGCCGGTTGTCCGGCAAAATAATATATCGTTTCAGCCGGTCGTCTCATGACCGATCGGCTGCAAGCCTGTCCCAGATCGGCGTCAAAGCCAGTCGCGCGTCCTTGTAAGCGACGAAAAGCTCTTCGTAGCGCTTGGCCTGTGTCGCATCGGGGGCTTCACTTGCGCCCAGCAGAGGCGCGACCCATTCGCCAATACATTCATCCATCGTCGGATAGGCGCCGATGGCAACCGCCGCCATCATGGCGGCACCGGCGGCACCGGCTTCCTCGCGCGCGGAAACACGCACCGGCGCATTGACGGCTGCGGCAAGCGTGCCGCGCAAGGCGCGCGAGCGCGCCGCCCCCCCCGTGAGGCGCAATTCCGCGGGCATTCCGCCCATCGCCGCATAGCAATCCCGCGTCGCCATGCCGAGCCCCTCCACGACGGACCGAACCAGTTCGGGGAAACGGTCACGGCTTGAAAGACCGATGAAGCCCGCGCGTGCAAAGGCATTGACGAAAGGTCCGCGCTCTCCGGCCTCGGAAATATAAGGATGGTAGAGAAGTGCTCCGGGACGGCTTGCATTGAACCATTCGTCAAGGCGCGGGAGGAGATCGTTCAGCGAAACCTTTTTATCCGACGTGGACATCAGGTCGGCGGCGATCTGCAATATCCAGTCGATATTGATCGTCGCGCCCATATTGGTCTGGACCTGCGTGACGATGCCCGGCACGGGCAGGGCAATGACGTAGCCGGTGCCTTCCGCATTCAGGTGAATGTCGGAAACAGGTTTTGCGCGCATATGCACGCCCGTCGATCCGATGGTCGAGCAGCCCGCATCCGCCGTGCCGCAATAAACGCCCGCGCCAAGCGCGGTCATCACCATATCGACATAGCCAAGGCTCACGGGCGTTCCGGCAAGAAGGCCGGTTGCCGCTGCCGCATCACTGCTGAGCGGATGCTGCGTCTGCGTTCCGTCCACGATTTGAGGCAGCAATCCACGCCGCTTTGTAAGCCCCAGCGCTTCAATGACCACATCGTCATATTGGCGATTGCGGAAATTGCCAAAGGTGAAACTGGCCTCCGATGGGTCTGTGGCGCGTTCGCCGGTGAGGTTGAGATAGAGCCAGTCCTTGCAGTGCAGGGCGACTTGCGCATGATCGAGCAATTCGGGCACGAAACTGTCCATATGCGCCATTTGCGTGCCTTGCTGGCAGGTATTGAGGCCGGTGCCGGTCGCTTCAAAGCGCGCGCGGTTCATGGGTCCTCTTGCCAGTTTTGTCACGGTGTTGGCGGCGCGGGCGTCAAGCCATATCCATGCGTCACCGACCGGCTTGTTGTCGCGTCCGACCAGCCACGTGCCGTCGCCCTGACCGGTGACGGAAATCGCCGCGGTGCGTTCGCTCAAGCGGGCAACTTTTTCAGCCAGCCCACGCAAGGCGCTGACGCAATCTTCCCAGGTCCGCGAAAGCGACTGTGTGACGGCGCCATTTTCGCCGGTTTCATATCTGTTGCGGACGGCCGCTGAATCGAGTTGACGACCCTTAAGGTCGAATGCCACAGCCTTGACGACGGATGTGCCCGCGTCGATGCCGATGATGATATCACCTTGACCACGCATAACGGAACTACGCTTTCCCAAACTGCTCTTTCATGGACATTCGGTTTCCTCCTCCGATTTCTCCCCACGACACGTAAACCTGCCGCATGCGGCCCTCGATTTCAAGAAAACGGGCTATGGCATATGATCGAGATAACATAACAACAGGGGACTGTCTGTAAAATTTTCGTGCACAAGCATTTTTTTTCAACAGGAAGGCTTGGCTATGCAGATCGCTTTCCTGATTGCCTGTGGTGTCGATACTCTCTGGGCAGGAATTTCCGAACAATAAACAGTCAACTAAATGATATTAAATGATAAAATAAGAAAACCCTCCTTCCGCTCCATCGGTTTGGGATGAAAAAATATGCTGCTAAGAATGGTTTTTCCTGATGCCTTTGGTAGCCAGTTTGTCGCCTGCTTGCCTGTTTTTTAGCCGCAACCATGGTCCATTTCAAAAACATCCGATTGACAGCTATCGGTGTTTATAACATCATTGTTGAGGTTGATAACATGCCGCTATCATATCTTATGGTCGTGGCGCATCTGTTTTCATGCTGCGCGGAGGGGCGGGGCTGAAAGAATATGTGGAGGATCGTCATGCAGAAGCTGTCACTTTGTCTATCCGCCTGTTCAGACGCGCGGTGCTGAAAACGGTGTCAGTTCAGTCGCATAATCCGTTATTACAACGACAATCCGGCAGAATTTGCTGAAGGCGTTCGATGATGAGTACACAAGCTAATCAAGTTTCACTAAAACCCGTCAGGCTCAATCGCGCAGTCCTCTGGAGCGTGGTCGCTGCGGTCGTGGTTGTCGGTGCGATTGGGTTTGACACGAAAGTCGTAAAAATCGGCTCTGATTCCGATGTGCGCCAGCAGGCCTTTTCGCCTGAATCCTATGGTGCTGCGGAATTTCCCAAGATCAAGGCAAGCGTTGAAGAACGTGCCGCTGATGCCGTTGAAGTGGGTAACGCGCTCATTGCCGACAAGGATGCCGCTGGCAAGAAATATGGTGTCGGCAGCGTGAACCCGGTCATTGCGGTCAAATTCACCGGAACCGTCGCGGAACGCAAATCCAATTATAATGTCGTCAAGGTCGATGGTTTCCCTGACGGCATGGCTATTCGTGTCCAGACCGGGCCTGCGGTCAACGGCACCGACTTGCGCGATGCGACCGGCACCATCGAATTCGGCCAGTTCAAGAACCAGATCGAATTCCAGAATGCCGGTTCCGCTCTCAACAATGAAATGAAGAAACAGGTTCTCGAAGGCGTGGACGTTAACAACCTCGTTGGCAAGAGCGTTTCCGTGACTGGCGTTTTCAAACTGGTCAATCCCAAGAACTGGCTGGTGACGCCGGTGGGGTTTGACGTAAAATGACCGGACAAAACACAATTGAAGGCAAGCACGGCGATGTCGTGCTGAGCGCGCGCGATGTTGCCAAATCCTATGGCCGCATTCATGCGCTCAAGGGCGTGAATTTTGAAATCCGCCGCGGGCAGGTCACAACGCTTTTTGGCGAGAATGGCGCAGGCAAATCGACGCTGATGAAGGTGCTGTCGGGCGTCATCCAGCCGACATCGGGCACGATCATTCTCGATGGCGAGCCGGTGACATTCACCTCCTCGACTGATGCGCGTGATCGCGGCATTTCGATCATCCATCAGGAACTGAGCCTCGCGCCCAATATGAATGTGCGCGACAATATTTTCATGGGACGCGAAATCCGCACCGCCACCGGTGTCGATTTTGCGCAGGAAGAGCGCCTGACCCGCGAGCTTCTCGCTGAACTCGAAGAAGATATCGATCCGCTGACCCCTGTCGAAGAGCTGCGTCTCGGTCAGCAGCAGGTGGTCGAGATTGCCCGTGCCCTTTCGGTCAATTCGCGCATTCTCATCATGGATGAGCCGACCTCGGCGCTCTCGGCTTCCGAAGTCGAGGTTCTGTTCAAGGTCATTCGTGACCTGACCGCGCGCGGCGTGGCAATCGTTTATATTTCGCACCATCTCGAAGAGGCGTTGCAGATCACCGATCATGCCGTGGTGCTGCGCGATGGCACCATGACGGCCTATGCGCCGCGCGCCGACATCGATCTGGAATGGATCGTGCGCAACATGGTGGGCGAGAATTTCGATCTCGGTTCCCCTCCGACCGGTTACGAATGGGGCGATGTCGCACTGTCGGTCGAGGATCTTACGGTTCACGATCATTCGGGTGGCGATTTCGCACTCGTTGACAATATGTCGCTCAAGGTGCGGGCCGGTGAGATCGTCTGCATTTACGGGCTGATGGGCGCTGGCCGTACCGAATTGCTGGAGACGATTGCCGGTCGCCTGAAAGCGGATGCCGGTCATATTCGTCTCAATGGTCAGGAAGTCTCGGCGCTTACGATTGCGCAGCGCATCGACCGTGGTCTGGTTCTGGTGCCTGAAGACCGGCAGCGCGACGGTCTTGTGCAGACGATGACGGTTGGCAGGAACCTGTCGCTTGCAAGCCTTGGCGAAATGACCAAAGGCCTTTTCACCTCAACGAAGCGTGAAAAGAACATCGTCCAGCAGTCGATTAAGAACGTGCACATCAAGACGGATGGTGGCGGCGCCGCCATCGGCTCGCTTTCGGGTGGTAACCAGCAGAAAGTCGTGATCGGCAAGATGCTGGCGACCGAGCCGAAGGTCATTCTGCTTGATGAGCCGAGCCGGGGCATCGATATCGGTGCCAAGGCGGAAGTCTTCAAGCTGCTGGCGGAAAAGGCCCGGGACGGGCTTGCCGTCATCTATACCACATCCGAGGTCGGCGAATGCCTGAGCATCGCCCATCGTATCATCGTTATGCACCGCGGACGCATCTCGGCCGAGTTTGGCTCGGATGTGCCCAAGGAAAAGATCATGGCCGCCTCGGGCGAATCCATGGTCGGTCACTAGAGCGGTTCCTGTTTCGACGCAATCGCCGGAACCGCTCTAAATCTTTGTTTTACGCATTATCCGACGCAAAATCGCTTCGCACTTTTGCTGGAAATGCTCTGAAATATTTATGGAGCACTGATCTAATGTCAGTAACGAGCACCAATGACCAGAAGGCGGCGCCCGCCGGGGCAAAACGCAAGACCAGCATCGTGCATCTGCTGCTCGAAGGCCGTGCGTTCTTTGCCCTGATCGCGATTATCGCGGTCTTCTCGTTCCTGTCGCCCTATTATTTTACGGTCGATAATTTCCTCATCATGTCGTCGCATGTGGCCATTTTCGGCCTTCTGGCGATCGGCATGCTGCTGGTTATCCTCAATGGCGGTATCGACTTGTCCGTAGGCTCCACACTCGGGCTTGCGGGTGTTGTCGCAGGCTTTCTGATGCCGGG
>JAATGD010000223.1 GCA_015654965.1 Hyphomicrobiales bacterium | reverse complement strand
TCGGGACGCACGATGCTGGATTTGCACCCTTTCGGCATTCCTTTTACCACAAGATCGCTGTCGTGCATGTAATCAATCGCCGTATAGAATGTCGGATCATAGACGCCAAAACTGACCTTGTGGCCGGGGCGCAGTTTCAGCGGTTTTTCCGGCTTGCTGGTGAAGACGATCAACAGGCGGTTGTCGGTGAAGAGGGCGGAAAGGTCTTTGGGACGCGCCATGGCGACGGGTTTGCCGTCTTCCTCGACAGTCTGGAAATATTTATATTCGGCAATGGATTCGTTGATCACGTGGCCCAGATCAATCAGTTCCTTCTGGTCCAGTTTCAAATCGCCATTCTTGTCGAATTCCATCAGCACGGTCGATGAAAACACATCGTCGAAACGCCAGACATGGGCGAGTTTTTCCACCGTGCCATCGGGGGCGATGGTGAGTTCAAGCCTCGCTTCGGCAAAGACATGCGGATGCGCCTGCGCGTCCCCGGGCAAAAAGCCTGAAGCCAGCAGCGTGATCGCAGCCGGTAATGCAAGGCGTCTTCTGACGGGGGACTTGGCCAGCATGCAAAATTCCGTGAAATGTTATATCGTGAGCAATACGCCGGAAGGCGGCGAAAGTAGGACGAAAAACCTAGTTTTGGTCTTTTCCCCTGCCTCCCAATTCCCTTTCCTTGAACCATTGCGCGAGAAAATCCACAAGGGCGCGGATTTTTGCCGGCAGATAACGCCGGTGCGGATAAACGGCATAAATGCCGCCATCGCGTATGATAAATTCGTCGAGGCAGGCGATCAATGTGCCGCGTTCGATTTCCTCTTCGGCAATGAAGACCGGAAGCAGGCAGAAACCAAGACCCGCGAGCGCCGCATTCTTGGTGGCGACGGGGCTGTTGATCTCGATGGGACCATTGACCGGCACCGTCATCATCGAGCCATCCATATTGCGAAAATGCCAGTTGTTGCGCGCCCGCGCATTGGTATCGACGATGCAGGGCCGCTCGCTCAGATCTTCCGGGCGTTCCGGCTTGCCGACACGGGCTATGAGTTCGGGCGCACCGCAAAGGATGGAATGAAAGGGCGCAAGTTTCTTGGCAATCAGCGAGGAATCTTGCAGCCGCGTGATGCGGATTGCCAGATCGAAACCTTCCTCGACCAGATCGACGAAGCGGTCATCAAGCCGCACATCCAGAACGATATCGGGATGGCTCGCGCAGAAATCGATCAGCGATTGCCCGATCACCGCATCGGCAAAGGTGCGCGGCGCAGACAGTTTTATGCGCCCGCGCGCGTCCGAGCTTGTTTCGCTGACGGCATCCTGAAGCGCGTCGATCTCGCGGATGATCTCGATGGCCCGGTGATAATAGGTGTGTCCGGCTTCGGTCAACGAGAATTGCCGCGTGGTGCGATTGAGCAGGCGTGCGCCCAGTTCGTCTTCGAGTTCGCGCACATATTTGGACAAAAGCGCCTTGGAGCGACCGATCTTGCGCGCCGCAGCAGAAAATCCTTCCGCCTCCACGACATCGATAAAGGCACGCATGCGTGTGAGGGTGTCCATGAGCTAGTCCTGTTTTTCAAGAATGGTTTTAGCCAGTGCGATCAGCGCCTTGTCGCTGCCGCGCGGGCCGATCAGCGACAGGCCGAAAGGCGCATCAAAGACCGCCCCCAGCGGCAGCGTGATTTGCGGCAGGCCCGAAAGCCCCGAAAGGCAGAGCAGACGCAGCGCCTGTTCGCGGTAAGCCTGTAAAGCGTCAAAACTGTCATTTATAAGGGGTGCGGCTCCCGGTGCGCTTGGCAGCGCCAGCACGGCATTTTCGCCGATGATCGCTTCAAACTCCTGGCGGAAACGGGCGCGGCGATTGCGATGGAATGCAACGGCGTCAGGGGTGATTTGCGAGCCATAGGCAAAGCGTTCGACAACGCCGGGACCAAGGTGACGCTCCCCCGATGATATCCATGCGCCGTGGCTTTGCCATGCTTCAAAAGCCTGTACCTGGCGGAAGCTGAGATAAAGTTCATCCAGCGAAAGGGTCGGCTGGTGGGCGGCTTTCAGGCTTGCAAAATACGGGCGAATTTCAGCAAATATCGCGCGATAGCTGTCCGTCTCCGTGTGGCCCAGAAGGAGATGTTCAAGAAGCGGCATGTAAAGAAGCTGGCTAAAGGCAAAGGGCTTGCTGTCTTCGCCCAGCACGATATCCCCGACCCTTTGGTAAAGACCGATATCGGATGCAAACCAGCCGATCGTATCAAGGGAAGGGGCCAGCGGCATGATGCCTTCAAGTGCAATGCGGCCATGCGTGGTGCGCAAACCGATCAGCCCGCAAAAACTTGCCGGCGCACGGATGGAGCCGCCAGTATCCGACCCCAACGCAATATCGGCGATTTTGCCTGCAACCGCTGCCGCAGATCCCGATGAGGAGCCGCCGGTCACGCGATCGGGGGCATTCGGGTTGATGGGATGCGGATAATGCGTATTCTGACCCATCAGGGAAAAGGCCAGTTCGTCCGTTTGTGACTTGCCGATGAAGCGCGCGCCATGGGCCAGCAGTTTTTCGACCACGGGTGCCGAGCGTTTTGCGGGGGGTGATTCGGCCAGCCGATGCGGATTTCCGCATCCGGTGGGCAGGCCGCTTATGTCATAAATGTCTTTTACCGCCAGCCGCTTGCCGCCCAAGGGGCCACGATCGGCGTGGGGCAGGGGAATTTCAGTGTCTGCAATGATGGCATTGAAAGGGTCGAAATGCGTCATTGTTCACCAGTCGAGACGGAAATGGGCGTGTAAATGCTGCATAAATCAGGTTTTCCGGCGAAATCTTTCATTCTTATTGAACAATGGCAAGCGCATTAAATGGCTTGCGAAAAAATAAATCCGACAGCCAATATTTGTCATTGAATGGACATATATTTGCGATTATATCCGCCTTGCCCAAAGTCGCACGTGCCTGTGGGTGTCCGCCGATCCTCGAATGGTGAGGAATTCGGT
>JAATGD010000362.1 GCA_015654965.1 Hyphomicrobiales bacterium | reverse complement strand
TCCCAGGCGAGATCGGATGCTGTTAGCAAATCCAGATGATTATAATCCGAGGAAAGCCATGCTGATGCGTCTTGTGTCATCATGATCCTCACAGGTACTGTTTACACTTGGATCGAAACACGATTCCCGAATTACCTGACCGATGGAAGTATTCTGCGCATCAGAGGGTGATGCCTGCAGCGCATCACGATTGAGATTTTTGCTGGCTTTCGCGGACCAGTTCGCGGTAACCTTGTTCTGCCATCCATCGGGCGCGGGCGAGATGAGCATCATAGATGAGGCGGCAGCGTTGAGGAGCTTTGGACGGATCGAGACCGAACAGTATCTGAACAGCTTTGTGCCAGTCGGCGCCAGCGCGTTCTGAATCAAGCAGTCGCATATAGAGCTTCATATGCTTCCGATCATAGGAGGTAAGGACCTCGCTGCGCGGCGGCTCATCCTGAAATTTCGGCATCATCGGTCCCCTCGTCCCAGAATATCTGAAATAATCTCGCACACGAAGCTGCAGATTTTGTGACACGAATGAACATGAGGCATCGATAACCGCATATAATACGTGCCTTATTCGCTCGTCAGAAGGCGGTGGTCGTTGACGTGACCAACGTTGTGGCCTGTATTCTATATCAACTGGGGCTTATGATTTTTGCGACCCGGACGTGTCCGGCGAGCGCGGTTTTTCCCGCCTCAGAGGCATGAGATGACCGCCGGTCTGCAATGCAAACCGGCGGGTTTTCGCGTACTGTTAAACAATGGCAGCGGCTTATGGATGCTTGAACATGCGCCATTGCCCTTTCGTTCCAGCTGGACGGTAGAAAAGGCGACGAGCACGGAACGGGTTCCAGAGATAAATCAACGGTTCGAAGCCGTGCCACCAGTCGGCGTCTATATCTCCGCAACGTCCTTCAAACAGAAGGGTGCCGTGTGGATCGTAAAGTCTGAACTCCATCGGCAGGCTATCGCCGTCTTGGACCTTACCACGCGCAGGTGCGCCATCGGCGTTTTCACCTAATCCAATACAGCCGCCCCAGTGGTCTTTCGTGATGAGCCAACGCATGTCAAATATCCTTTGCAAATTATCCTGGATAGTGACGCCCGCCATGCTGACGGGCGCGCATGTGTCATAGAAAAGACAGCCTATGCCGCCACCCTCCTGTGCTTCTGCTGTATTCCTTCAAGCTGCTTGCTCGCTGTGTGGTAATGTCCGCTGTCGAGTTCAATGCCGATCCATTCGCGTCCAAGCTGCTGCGATGTCGCCAATGTCGATCCGGAACCGCAAAACGGGTCGAGTACAAGATCGCCAGGCTTGGTGAATGCCTCGATCAGCGGTGTAAGAGCTTCAATGGGCTTTTGCGTCGGATGCAGCTTGTTGCCTGCGTAAGGGAAGTCGATCACATCCGGGATTGGCTTTTCCGGCAGGGAAACCTTGCCCTTTGCCAATAAGAATGCCTGCTCATGATGGTAGCTCAAAAATTTCGTCGAGGACGCATAGCGCTTTCGGAAGACCAAATGCCCGACAACGCGGAAACCTGCTGATTTCCAGGCGTCCATGAACAGATCAACTTTCGTCCAAGAATAAAACGAAACTGCAAAGCTTCCATCCTTCAAAACGCGGTGCATCTGCTTGAAAGCGGGCTTGAGCCAGCGGGCGTTGTCGTCATTCGCCACCTTTCTGCCGTCGCGACCGCGATAGTTCACGATATAGGGCGGGTCGGTCAGGACGAAATCCACGGATGCCCGCTCAAACGAGCGCATCGCGTCGATGCAATCGGCATGAAGGATTACGTTGCGTGGGGTGTTTCTGTTTCCGGTCATGTCTTTCTTCCTTCGGATTTGGGTTCAGAGCAGCGAAGCGCGTGCTCCTGAACCCTTGCCCGTCGGCGAGACTGGGGAAGCAAGGTGCAAGGGCGGCTGGGCCGGAGGGGTATCACCCGGCCTGCACGAAACGGAGGAACGAAGTGGAGGAAGGTTGGGGAAACCGGACCGGACGAGCGTCAGCGATCCCTTGTGCCGCGCGAGGGCGAAGCCCTGAGGACTTGACGTCTATTCATTGCAATTTCTCAGCCTAAACAACTCTCGATACCAGCTGGGAGAATTCTCATGGCAAAGACTGGTCGTGAAAGCCCATGAACATTTAAGTGCGAGCTCGACGTTCATGGGCCATATCTCGCTTTATGTGCTCAGGACGGAATCCCATACCAATCAACCGTCCCATCAGTCTGGACAAAACCGGCCAGCGAGCAAGCATTCTGATAAAGCCCGGTGGGCGCGGGGCTGCTTCGCCCTTGTCATTGCGCTTGCGACGCATCATCCGCTGCAGACCTTGTGTGGCGCGCGTTGGGAATAGCCGGCGCGCCTCCACTTTCGCCAGATCGGCATCGACAAGCTGTCCCTCACGCAAGGGTCGTGCAAGAATATTTGCGGTAGCGACCGCGTCCTGAACAGCAAGGTTTACACCAAAGCCGCCGACCGGTGACATGGCATGAGCGGCATCACCGATGCACAGCATGCCTGGCGCCCACCATTGTTCAAGCCGATCCATGCGGATTGACAGAAGATGGACCTGATCCCAGCTTTCAATCTCGTTGAAGCGGCCCTCGGAAAAGGGTGCCAGCGCCGCAAGGGAGGCCCTGAATGCAGGCAGCCCCGCGGCTTTCAGATCATCGAAGCTGCCTTTGCGAATGACATACCCGCATTGCCAGAACTCTCCCCGATCAATCAGAACCAATCCTTGCTGCGGCCCGGCGTGGTTCATCGCAAGATCAGGATCTTCAGGATGGCGATACAACCGCAGCCAAAGCACATCGACAGACGAGCCAAAATCGATGACCTTCAAATCCGCCGCCGCTCGAATAAGGGAATGCCGTCCGTCCGCCCCGATCACCAAAGACGCCTGTATCTCTCCAGAGTCATTCTCGCTGTTTTCCCACTTGACCCCGACCGTTTTGCCACCGTCGCGTAAAAGGCCGGTGATACGGTGTCCCATCAGCAAGGTGAAGCCTGGCAGATCCCTGCCTTTTGCCGCGAGAAAATTCAAAAAATCCCACTGCGGCATGAACACTATGTAGCGGCATGCCAAAGGAAGGTGACGGAAGTCTGCGATCGTCACCTGTCGACCCGCCATCTCGGCATGCAAGACGGGGGCTTTCTGATGGGGCAGTGCGAGAAGTTCTTCCAGCCAGCCGAGTTCGAACATTAATTGCAACGTGGAGGGATGAATCGTATCACCTCGGAAATCCCGGAGAAAGTCAGGATGTTTCTCAAGAACGCTGACCTTTACCCCGGCCCGAGCCAGCAACAGACCCGCCATCATTCCAGCTTGACCACCACCTGCTATTACACAATCCTGTGGGTTTTTAGTTGTCGCCATATTGACCGCCCGCCATACTCCATGGCTTTCGAGACAGTCTCCAGCTTGGCACTTCATATGAATGCTGGCGATCTGCCATCAGGTTCTTGATACGTCACAAAGCTTAGCGCCGACCGGTCCGGACAGCGACTGCCAATGTCATACGTCCTTTAAGGTATTGCTTAAAGGAGCAAAACGCCAATCCTCATATTCATGCCAACGACGCTGCAATATCGGCTATTGAGCGGAAGAGGACGAGGTAATCGTCCTTTGATGGCACAAAGCCTCGGCGCCGCCAGAAGCTGGCCGCTTCGTCATCCACAGCGTTGACCATCAGCGCCCGGCCACCAACCAGGGCCGATGCCTCGACACAACGCTGGAGCGCATGCTTTACCAGACCGGTGCCGATCCCCTGCCCTGTCCATTCTGTGTCTGTCGCCAGTTGCCCCAGAAGAAGACAGGGAACCGGATCAGGTGGCTGACCAGTACGTATTGATCGTGGCAGAACGGCAGGAACAACGGCGGTAGGAGCCAGCCCATAATAGCCGACAACCCGTCCTGCCTCGTGAACGACGAGAACGGCGGTAAAACCCTTCTGCTGATTGGAAAGCGCGCGCGTCTTCAACCAGTGATCAAGTGTTGGTTTACCGCAAGAGAATTGCGAGACATCATGTTCTGCGGTGAGCGGTTCGGGAGCCGATAGAACCACGACTTATCGCTTTGGCTCGTAACCATCTTCCCAGGGCGCTGGCCGCCCGACCAGTTCCACCATTTCGGGAACGGGCGTAGCTGGCGCGGCAAGAACATCCATGAACGCCGCGAACCCGTCCGGGCTCATGCGGATCAGACGGTTTTCCATCAGCACATCCTCGGCTGCGCGCACAGCGGCATCGCGCACAAAGTCGGTGCGCGAGCGCCCACGCAGATTGGCGGCACGATCAATCATTGCAACGTCCGCTTCTGGCAGTCGCATCGAGATGGGGTATTCCTTGCGTTCAGCGGTAGTGGCCATGATAAGCTCCTTGATGGCAATATAGTCTCTTGTAGCTTATTCCACAATACGTTAATCTTGGGACATTCAGGACAGCTAGTCTGCCGGAGTGCGCGCATGCCGGAATTTCACAGGTCATTTTACTCTACCAATGCCGCCAATGCTGCGCTGCGGCAGCATGTGACCGGCTCTGAATGCCAGAATACCGCCAAATATTCTCTCACGATTCCAGTTGTTTATATCGGTTTTGATGTCAATCCTTTCGGGCATGACCCAGCAAGGACGCAAATCAACGGTAACGGCAAACGAGCGCGAGCATCGGCTCGAAGGCATGCTCATCGACGAGCCGGAGCTGACCTTTACGCCGCGTGGCGACCCGGACCCACGTCTCGTCCAGCTGGCCCGGCTGCTGGGAGAACAACTGGCACGGGAGACCTTCGCCGCACAGATGAACAGAAGGGAGCAACGCCGCTCCCGGTGAGGAGCCATATCCGATGACCCGCGTTGCCCTCTACGCTCGCTATTCGTCCGACAATCAGCGAGATGCTTCAATCGCCGATCAGCTTCGCATGTGTCGGCTTCATGCAGAGAAACAGAGCTGGCAAATCGTCGAGGAATATACGGATCATGCCGTCTCCGGTGCGTCGCTGCTTCGCCCCGGCATTCAGGCTCTTATTTCCGACGCAACGCGGGGCCGCTTCGACATGATCCTTTCTGAAGCTATGGATCGTCTGTCACGCGACCAGGAAGACATTGCCGGCCTGTTCAAGCGCATGTCCTATGCCGATGTTAAAATCTTTACATTATCCGAAGGCGAAGTTTCACATCTGCATATCGGCCTAAAGGGCACGATGAATGCGCTGTTCCTCAAAGACCTTGCAGACAAGACGCGCCGTGGTCAACGCGGTCGCGTCGAGGCAGGCAAGTCGGGCGGTGGCAATTGCTATGGCTATGACGTGGTGAAGAAGTTCGATGCCAATGGTGAACCGATCCGTGGAGACCGCACCATTAATGAACGAGAAGCCGAAGTTGTCCGGCGTATCTTTCGCGACTATGCAGCGGGTAAATCGGCCAAAGCGATTGCTGTAGCTTTGAACCGGGAGAGTATTGCCGCCCCAACCGGTGGCGACTGGGGCTTTAGCACAATCAACGGCAATCCAAAGCGAGGCACCGGCATTCTCAACAACGAGATGTATGTCGGCAGAATTGTCTGGAACCGCCAGCGTTTCATCAAGGACCCCGATACGGGCAAGCGGCAGGCCCGGCCCAATCCGGAAAGCGAATGGGTTGTTCAGAATGTGCCGGAACTGCGCATTCTCGATGACCACCTCTGGCAAGTTGTGAAAGCCCGTCAGGGCGAGAACAGAATAGACCCTGATAAAAATGGTCAGGCCGATGTCGCAGCAGTCAACACCCGTCGCCGCCCCAAATATCTCTTCTCCGGACTGACCAAATGCGCCTGTTGTGGTGGCGGCTATTCTGCAATCTCAGCCCAAATGATCGGTTGCTCGACAGCGCGCAACAAGGGCACATGCGATAACCGCGTCAATATCCGCCGCGACGAGCTGGAAACGCGTGTTCTCAACGCGCTGCGCAACCGCATGCTCGACCCGAAGCTTTTTGCCGAGTTCTGTGATGCCTATACGCAGATGAGCAATCGCCTACGTATGGAAGCCCGCGCCAACATTGATGTAGCACAGGTCGAGATCGACCGGATCGACCTCGAAGTGCAAAAGCTGATGGATCTCTATCTGAAGGATGCGCTCTCCGTTGAGGACGTCAAGGAACGCGGCGACAAACTGCGGGCACGCAAGACGGAGCTGACAGCGTTTCTTGCCTGTGCCGATGAGCCGCCACCCCTGCTCCACCCGAACATGGCGCTACAATATCGCAAACGCGTGCAGCAACTTTATGAGACACTACAGCACGATTGCGAAGACAAACGCATGGAAGCTGCTGACGCCATCCGTTCATTGGTGGATGCCATCGTTCTGACGCCAGCAGACGGCAGGATGGAGATCGACGTTCGCGGTGATCTGGCTGGTATTCTTGCCATATCCGTAAATGCAAAAAACCCCGCGGCGGGTGCAGCGGGATTGCAAGTAAAGATGGTTGCGGGGGCAGGATTTGAACCTGCGGCCTTCAGGTTATGAGACGGAACGCCTAGTAAATATCATATTGATAATTAATATATAAAATTAGCAATACCGTGTTACCGTGCTAGAAACCGTGCTAATAAAATGACATTTTTTGCTCTAATTCTCAAATTTACCTAGCACGGTC
>JAATGD010000029.1 GCA_015654965.1 Hyphomicrobiales bacterium | reverse complement strand
TCCGATGATGACGGCTGCAATTGCCACCCTCACCCACTGGCCGCTGGAAAGCTCGTCCTGCTGATTGGTGATCGTATCCGCTATCTCTGGAATGACCGGGCCCGCAGTTGCGAGCGCACCGGCTGCACCCGCGCCGCCAATGGTGGCGACATCCGTCTTGTTCGTCGCGGTCGTTGCAGACACATAGTTGGATGAAACGAATTCACCCTTCGCCCAAAGGCCAGCTTCGGCGGCGCGTCTATTGACAAGACACTGCACCTTTTTACCGCCAGCATTCACCCATTTCATGAGTTCGCCGGGAACGGCAGCGTAGCCAATCCGTCCGATATACCAAAAAGCTCCTTTAGCTTGTTCGCAAACCGCCCGATGATGCTGTCCCCGCCCTCCATCCACGTCAGGAAATCATCAACCGCAATGGCCAGAAGAACAAATATGGTCAGTACAGGACGCGCAGCAGCAGCCAAAACGCCAAGCGCTATAGCCGTTGCCTTGACATAAGGGGCCAGTTTCTCCCAGTTTTTAACCAGAAAGGAAATATGTGCGGCAATCTGGCGGAATACCGCCCCGATAACGTTTGCAGCGGTTACAAACCAACTGCTCAATTGTTTGGCGACCTTTTCCGCCGTCCCGCCCTCGAACCATCCATCTACGATGTCCGCGAACTGCTCGAGCTTTTTCTTTGCAGCGTCGAAATATCCGCTATCAGCAATGATCTTGAGGAACTTTTCCCATTTATCGCCAAAGCGATCCATGATGCCGTTCCACGTTTTGGATGCCTTCTCGGAAGCGCCCGCCGCTCGCTTCCCCATGGCATTGAACAAAAGTTGAAGCTCTTTCCGGCCAAGTTTTCCCTTTTTGGATAGCTCCTGAATTTCCTCAGCGGTTTTTCCCATTTCCTTCGACAGCAATTCCCATACAGGAACGCCGCGTTCGATAAGTTGAAGCGCTTCTTCGCCTTGCAGTTTACCCTTTGTCCATGCCTGCCCCATGGCGAGAATAATGCCATTGAGGAAGTCTGCCTTCTGACCCGACATAGCCATGGTATCGACAGCGGCCATTAGAGAGCCGTTCATGGGATCGATACCGAATGTCTTCAATGAGGCATAGGCGTTAGCCACTTCGGACAATGCGAGCGGAGTTTTCCCTGCGAAATCCTGCACCCAATCAAGTGCGGCTTTGGCATTCTCGCTCGATCCCTCAAGCGATTCCAGCCGCACTTCGAGCGATTCAAAGGTTGCCCCCGTACTCAAGGCCGAATACCCGAGATACGATAAACCGCCAGCAACAGCAGCTCCAACGGCAATCATGCCCGTGCCGATAGCCCGACCAATGCCCTCTACACGCTTTTCCAGCCCCTTTAACTGGCCTTCAAACTTCTTGACAGCGCCATCGTCTCGGATTTCATAACCAAGAAGGGCAACAAGTTCCTCAACAACCGTTCCGGCCATAGTTTATTCCCAAGTTTAATTCGGCATTTACAGGGAAGATACAGATGTTTGATCTGCTTCGATCAGTTTTCAGGAGGCGCTCAAACATCGACAGGTTTCGAGACGCGATAAGCATAGATGTTTCTGGCCCAGAATTTTTTGACCTTTACCCAACCCGTCAAGACATTCATGACCGCCTAGAAAATGCGAGCATATTCAGAATTGCTTCGCTTGATGCCATGGTAGGCGACATTCACCGCATGATCGCGGATGGGACAACAATTCGGGCCATAACCACGAAAATAATCCGGAAAGGCGATCTGATTGGCAGAGACGAGCTTAAAGGACTGGGTATCAATCCTTCCCGTAAAATCGGACGTGAATTTCTCAGCGCATGTGCCGCAAACGACATAATTGCAGCATGCGACAGACTTGAGCATGTTTTGCATGTCGCATGTGCCACAGCCAATAATCGGCACAATATCAGACGAAGTTCAGAGGTTGGCGTCACTCAATGGATATTCCGGGCCTGCAAGGATGAACGCGACACGTCGATTGAACGAATGTTCGACGGCAGAGCCTTTGATAAGATATCGGCCCTTAAACTTATTGATGAGCACGAAGATGACATTTACCGCAGCACTTTCATTGCTGTTGTCGAATTCTGACACTCGACTTTTCCCAATCTGCCATACATGATCCCCGCAATTGCGGAGGGCTTATGAAACACTTTATTTTTGCAGCAGCAGTTTTAATTTCGTCGCCAGCCTTGGCTGAAAACCCAATTGGCAACTGTGATGCTTTCGTTAAAGGTGTAGCCGCTAATAGCGCAAATCCACCCCAGAACGACTCTACATTCTCTCATCAGTCGGCATTTGCAATGGGTGTCTATTTCGGTCAGGCAGGTGGGTACACTGGTTCATTTGAAACCAAAAGTTACGCTCCATATGCTCAAAGAATTCACGACGAATGCTCCAAGGCCCCTGATCGAGACTTCGTAGAAGTTGCGCTTAAGGCTTACAATGCGCCATCTCATCCAAAAGGCGACAGTGAATTCCATTCGATTTCCTACACTGATCTGAAACTCGACTTCCAAAAGATGATTGGCAAGAAAGTCTCTGTTTCCGGGGTTTTGGGTAGTTTGGGCGACACCTACTTTCTCAGTGACAAGAAATTTTCCACAAACAACATCATCGTAGAGGTGGCGAAACTTGACCGAGATACCCGGAAATTCCTTCTCACCGAGTGCGGCGGTGTCGGGTGTCAGGTGACAGTGAAAGGCGTAGCTCGAAAGGGGATCATCGGTGATGAAATTACTGCCATGGAGGTAGCCCCGCTTTAACGCCGTCTTTCCGTCTGTTCTCTGGCGTGTTCGGCGTTCGCTGCAACGAGGTCCAATGCCTCATGAGCATCGAATACGTCATTGAGTGTCACCCACGATTTGAGATCGCTTAATGAGTAAATAGGCGGGTCTGACAAGATCGGACGCCATAGAAACAGGTTCAGATTGGGCGCTATTCGCTTGACCTGATCGTCTCTCAAGCCGCCTTCGGCTTTAGGTTCCCACTCCCCAGAAGTCCGGTAAAAAAACTTCCGAATTGCTCCTTTAAGACGAGGAATACGACCGGATACAGATCGCCCTGATTGTGGGTAAAATCGCCGTCAAGGTCACACTGGTCGTAATTGCCGCTGTCACGGCGTATCTGGGCAACCTCAACAACATCTTTGACGAGTGCTGCAACCTGTACCGGGTCCGCCTGGGCGAAAATATCGGCGATTGCGGAGATAGCAGCAGAACCGGATACGGCGCGTTCTTCATCGGTCTTGGCATTGACACCGGCCAAAACTTCCTTGAACCGGCCAACACCCGGCCCGATCACTTTCAGAACCGTGATGCCAAGGATTGCAGTGGTTCCGGCTACGGTTGCGATAACGCCGCCATCATTGGTTCCCTGTGCAACCGGAAGGCCAAAGCCGATACCGGCAGCGGTTTCCACCGTGCGGGAAATCAGTGTCTTCGGCTCGGTATTTTCCTTTCGTCTGCTGTCTGGGATGAAAAAGGGCTTGCGCCCCATGACGTACCGTCGCCGATACGAGCTTGTGAACCGGCGCGGCCTCGATCAACGATGGCAACGTGGTTTATGCGGATGTTGCGTTGAATGGCGTCATAGGTCTGGCCATCAGGCGTGACGCCGCTTTCGAATGAAAGGTCACAGGTATAGCCAGCCGACAATTCCCGCTTGCCTCCCTCACCACCGCCCCCAAATCGATGCCGATGGCCTTTTTCACCGATGCGATGAACGCTTTCGTATGGCGCTTGGCCTCATCCTCGACCGTCTTCTGAACATTGTCAGCGGCAATACGGGCAAAAGCGATATCGGCAGCACCGGAAACAAGCTGTGTGAATTTATCCAGCAGACTATCCAGCGTGGAGAAGGATGCGGATTTCTGGCTGTATTCTTCCTCAGTGTCGAGCAACAGAGTGCCGTTGATGCCCTTTGCTGCTGCTGCGAGATGAAAACGCTTCAAAAGCCTTTCCTCATAAGCAGGATCGCTGAGATTGCTCATCAGGTTCGGCACGTTGATGACATCGATTTTCGCTTCGTATATGAGCGATACGATATTCGCCGCGACCTCATCAGCGTTCTTGATAACCGACTGCCTGCCTTGAAGGACGCTCTCACCCCACTGGAATGCGCCAGCAGTCATATAAAGCTCGGTATCGGCTATTTCGTCACCGATGAACACGATCAGGCGCGACGGATGAATATCCAGCCCTGCCAGCATCTTCCCATTGTAGGCACCCGGCTTGAACCGGTACATCAGGGGGCGGTTGTAATTCGGAGATTCAGGATCGCGGTCCAGATCGGACGAACTGAATTCAAAATCCCTCGGCAGCATCACGTTCAGGAACTTGATATCGCCCTTGCCGATACCATGACATTGATCGGCTTGGATGGATCGGCAGAACCATCGCTGATATAGACCGCAGCACCGCCAAACAGGCGGGCTTTCCAATAGGCCTCTCTCAACTTCTCCCGCACCCGTAAGCGCTTTTCCTCGGCTTCCAGTAGCGTAATCTGATTGCCATTGGCCTGCCAGTTGCGCCACTTGCGGAAAGCATCATGGGCCGGGATATTGACGATCTTCCGTGCCAGCCAGGACGAGCGGTAGAAGCTGATAAGATGCTGATCGGTCAATGGTGGATCGAACGTGTACCCGCTCGCTGCCGCCTTATCCCGCGCAGTACCCAGATTGGACACGAGATTGACCAAGCTGTCCTTCGCGTAGGTGATTAAGCTCACGGGATTATCCTATGTTCGCCAGCGTGTACGTTCCACCGGTCAGCATCAATTCGGTAATAGCCCAGACAAGGGCGTCGGCGCGGTCGGGCGATCCTTCACCCACGTAGCCGGACGTTGTGAAATTGCACATCTGGTCTTCAAGATCGGGAAAAATACCCACGTGATGAACTTTGCCCTGCTCATAAAGAGCGCTGATTGGCTCTGCACGAACGGCCTTGCCACGGCTGGCAACAACCTCTTTGAACGATGCATTTTTGTCGGCAGTCACAACAGTGAAACGCACCATATCGCCGCCAAAGTTTCGCTCTCCAATAATGCGATCAGCATCAAACCTGTGATACAGGTCAACGGCCCGCCTTCCCCATCCCTCCGGCGATAACTGGCATGTACCGTCCTCAAGAATGTAAGCGTCACCGTCAATTCCTCGGCCTGCTACTACAATGCCGATATCGTCGCCTCCATCGTCTCCCCTCGTTCCTGAAGGATCGACAGCGACAACAATGCGAATAAGTTCAGGGGCCTCCTTCACACGAAGGCTATCGATACCCGGCATGATCTTGCCGTCCGGGGCTTTTCTGTCATCCAGCGCCCATAGAGCGCCATTGACTTCACTCGCCCATTCCCCGGCTTCAAACCGGAGCCTCTTGGCGGCGGACATGGACGCCAGAACATCGAAGTATTCCGCAGGCAGATTATCGGCATTGTCGGTCGGATTAACCTTCATCTCGACATAGTCGTCGGGATTTGGAAGCGCCTCCTTGGTGCCGGGTTTCATCTTGGCCCGGAATAGCTGGTAGCTCCAATGCAGCTTTGATGGAGGGTTGCAGTCGAAATATGCCTTGAGCGCCAGATACTGACGGCCAGTAACCTTGACTATCTCAGCGGCAAGTTCGCATTTCTGTGCCAGACGGGACATTGCGGTTTCCACCGATGCCCACGGTATCTGGCTGCTTTCGTTAAAATAGAGAGTGACGTATTCCTGCCCAAGGATTTTTTCGACGCGCTCTTTGTCATCTAGGCCAGCAATCCAAATCTGCGAGCCGTTCGGCAATTCGACATAAAAGTCAGTCTTATCGAAACGTACTCGCAGCGATGGAAAGCAGAGCTTGAGAACCTTTGGAAGCGTGTCAGACCAAACGGAAGTCTTTGCGTGGTTAAACCGAAAGCGGAAAATAACATGCCGCGAACCCGGCGCATTGATCGCCCGCTGAATGATGGCTCGGACAAGAACAAAGGTCTTTCCAGATCGGGAGCCGCCGCGCAGCATGACATTACGCGCAGCGCCAGCCAAAAGGCGGTTAGCCTGTCTTTGTTTCTCCGTTAATTGAACAACAGCCATGTTTCACAGTTCGGCGTCCTCTTGCGATACAGTCAAAGATATCTCGCCAGAATGTTCGTGCTTCTCCACCATGAAGCCTAGCATCTTGGCTAAATCGACCAATGCGCCCTTCTTATCGTGAAGCTTGAACTTGATGCGGCGCACGGCCCGCGCATCTTCTCCGCGACCGTCTTTGAAGTCCTCAACCGTCACTTCAGCCAGCGCTGCGGCTTGCTCTCGTGTCAGGTTTGAGAAATCGAGATACGGATCGCCATCGCTACCCGCCCTCATGTAATCGAGCATGTTCGAGAAACCGATCTTGGCCAGTTCCTCAACGATACGATCCTTTGTGACTTCAAGCTTCTCAGCGGTCTTGTTTTGACCTTTTGAAATGGCTTCCTGCACCACAACATTTAACAACAGGCGGGAACCTTGCTGTTGAGCCGTCTTCTCACTGTACCCTGCCCTTATCGCCGCCTGTGTGGCGTTCAGGTCAATCAGGTACTCAGCGACAAATCGCTCTTGCTTAGGCGTGAGACTCACGGTTGTATTCCTGATGGGTAACAAGGGGATAGAACTTGAAATATGAATTCTGGCATCTGGCCGATAAGAACAGCTTGATTTTCCACAATGCACCACTCTCGAATGGGTACGTTCCAAGCATCTCAATGATGGCAATTGGGGAATTATCCGACTGCACAACTCCTTATGCCGCCCTAACCAGAGAGCACCGGAAAGAAGCAATATTAGAGGAAGTCAGAGCCAGACAGTTCGATCACTTGCCATCACGTTTTAAGTCCTTCAACTGTTTCGCTTCTCGGCCCGATGCAGAACGAGCTAGCCATGAATGGTTTTCAGGTCACAGTAAGGAGTTTGTCCGACTTAGCATTGTTGAAGGTGCCAAACTGCATGTTGGCGACAGTAAGCTACTAGATGCCTACGAAGACGCATGGGAAGACATGGCTCAACAATACTGGTCTGGCGCTATTACTGAGAACCCTCTTTTGGAAATCATCGTCCATGGCTGTGTTTACTTCCCAGACTGGCAATCCCCGCAGTTCTCGAACTCCTCACTGACATCTTGACCGTTTAGATATCCCCGGCGCGTACTGACGCGGGTTATCCGGGTCGATCATGCGTGGCATTGGCTCACCAATCATGGCTTCTCCTGAGGGCCCATACTGGATCTCAGGTTTCTCCGGCCTTGGCAGCGCCATTGCAGGAAGGGCAGCAGCTACAGGAGCAAGGCCGAGCATTCGCAGGAATGTACGTCTTTTCATATCCGACCCTTTTTTTGATCAGTGCAACTAAATCCGAGTTTTCCGCAGGATTGGTTGGCCTGCGTATTGCGCGCTTCACTCGGAGCACCCATCATTCAACGATTAGTGGCAAACGAGGTTAACATGAGCAGCACCAAATACTCTGTATTTAGAGATCACGCAGATTGGCCATCGGACTGCATAGCCGTTTGGGTTCGTGCGGACGGGACAGCATACCCAATGACTGATAAACTTCAGCCTTTCGAACCTATGAAATTCGAAGATGCCATTCAGCATGCTGAGGAATGGTTTTCCAGCCTACCTAAAGCGTACCAGCATATAATCATCCATTTAGATGACGGAGCTCAAATACCTGATTAGCGTTTACCGGTCTTGCCCACTTACGACGCATTATGATGGCGGATGCCCCGGAGTAGACGGCGGGTATCTTCAACCGCGAGTGTGACCTTGTTCCAAGCGACCGGCGGTCTCAGTCGGAGATACCCGCTCCTTGAAATAGACGGCCCGATTGCGCGGGCCAACAGCGTCACAATGCGGCCTTAGTTGCTTTGCTCCAGCATAAGGCGCATGGTGATTGTCATGACAGCATTTGAAACGGGCGCTGTCGTTCAGGCTTCGAAAGCCTTGCCCGCAACCAAGGAGGGCGTAATGTCTTCCACCTACCTAGATGCTACCGATATTACAATGATTTCGAAGATTCTTCTGGAAGCCCGATTGCCGGGCGACACGCAAGATTTGCGAACTGCTGCAACGCGATATCTCGCTCGCCGTTTTCAGGAGGGCACCTTTGACGAAGATCGTCTACGGATTGCGCTAGACCAGTTTATCAAGAAGCACAATGCAATGGATACTGCTGTTGATCGATGGGATGATGAAGGCGGCGCATAGTAAACTAATCCGTCTTCTCCGATTGTTGAAATGAAAAGCCGCCACCAGAAGGCGACGGCTGAAAACTGTGCGGCACTCTCTCCGCCCGTCACCGTTCGAGTTTGGTCGCCTGACGGCCCATAGCGGCTCGTATACGGTTCTGACCGCTCCTGTTTGCGAGGCGATGGGATGTACTGGCACCGTTAACCTAGGATTGCCGCAAGCACTACCTACCCATGACACATATGCGGCTTGTTTGTCACTTTCGCCGCCTCGCATTCCGTTGAGGCATTGCCTCGAATCAAAAAGCGGCCCGTAAGCCGCTGTGCAAATCTGGATTTTTAACGCTTTACGCGTCAGCGTAAAAATTCATGCACTGATTTGCTTTTAATGTCAAGCGGCCCTCTGTATTCTCAACACCTTGCCAAGAGAATTTAGTGCACATCGCAATTCTGCAAGCATGTTGATTGCATCCTTGTTTTCGATGACCACTGTTTCAATTGCCATCATGCCAAAGGAACCGCTTTGAAGAATGGCTTTGCGGCAGTCTCGATACAGAGATTCTACGGCATGATGCTTTTTCTCACGCTCCCTGTCGAACGGATCGCGGCTATCCTTGCCACCAGCCCTATTGAGGTCAGATGAGGAACGGACGCGGCCTGCTTCGATTACTGCCTGATAATCGCCGTGCAGTTCAAGAAAGCTGATCGCGGTATCAAAATGAGCCTGAGTGAAAACGTTCTCGTGCAAGCCCTCTGGATTACGCCGCCGCGCTTTCTCGTAGTCATTCCGCCACCTTGCGATGACAAGCCCATGTTCCTGCAATCTGGCCTCATGGATGGATAGCGCCGGGTTATCCTGCCTACGCCTCCATGTTGCCGTTTCAAGTGCAAGCCTTTCCTCAATCCCCCTGATATTCAATTTGCTGTCCTTCGATCTACTGATCTGACCGGATGTGCTTTGGCAGGCGGGCCATGATTGCCTCACGCCCGCAACGTTGGATGAATGCCGCCGCTTCCTGACGATTGGCAAAGCCGAATCGGTCCTTGGCATGAAGAATGGTCGTGTGGTCGCGTCCGCCAATCGCTTTGCCAAGCTGTGGAAGGCTCTGATCTGGGCGGAGCGCCCATGCGCACAAAATGGCGTAATGGCGATAATTTGCCATTTCCCGGATTTGCCGATGACCTATGATATCCTCATAGCTGTATGGCGTGCCTTTTATGGCAATGTTGACGATTTCCTTCACGGTCAGGCGCGGTATGCCGTCCAGCGGGACGATGCGGTATTTGCTGACAATCTCCGCCATTTTGTCGAGGGCTTCACGCTGTTGCTGCTCACGCTCAAGGCGTTCGGCCTCAATGCGCTGCGCTTCACGTTCTGCGGCTTCACGGCGCGCTCTCTGTTCGATCATCGCAAGACGCTCTTGCTCTTTGCGCTCTTTCTGGCGACTGGCAATCAATGCTGCCGTCGATCGATTGGTGTGAATGGCTGATACTGCGAACATTACGCGGCCTCCGTACTTTTAACTGCATTGATAAATATTTGGATTGATGCTGGACCGCCTGCCGGAAGGAATGCCGGACGCTCATATGGCACATCCCATGGCCAGCCCTGCGAGGTGAAAAACTCACGCCAACGGCGATAAATCGCTGAATCATATGCAACAGGTTCAAGGTGCTTGACGAAGACGCGATACCTGTCTTCGATTACAACCGGCCCCGAAGCTTCTCCCATTTCCTTGACGCGAGGAAAGCCACGACGGCTAACGTGGTCCAGATGGAATTTTCGCCCTTCCTCGCCACCCTTGGCGATGACAGATGCAAGGAATGCTGTAGGCTTGGGCATGTTTGCGATAGGCCCCTCAACCAGCAACACCATGCGCTTGGCGAACCACATCGGAGCGTATTTCTCTACGCCGTCAGTGATGGGCTGGTATGGGATGCGCTTCTCTGGTGAGGAAATGGAAATAACCTTGCTCCAGCGCTTTTCCGAGAGATAGCGGCTGAAACGGCAGATCGTCTTGCGACCGCCCTTGCGGTTCTGCTCGACGTAATTGTCAAGGAACTTTGCTGCCAAGGCGCGATCAGCTTCGGAAAGGAACGACCATGCCGTATCCGCCTTATCCCCGAAGACTACGTGGATGAAAAAGAGCGGATTGACGAAAAGGGCAAAGGATACTTCTAATGTCCGACATGCCCAGACCTCGAAAGCCATATATCCAGCGCGAAGTTACCAGACACGGGAAAACCATCTGGTACTTCCGGCGCGGTAAAGAAAAACGCATCCGGTTACCGGGCGTTTTTGGCTCGCCTGAGTTCAATGAGGCATACAATAATGCATTGGCCGGGAAGACAATTGAGAGGAAGGCGTTGGCACCACGAGCATCATTTAGATGGCTCGTGAACCAATATTTTGAAAGCGGTCGATATCTTCGACTGGCTGATAATACCAGAAAGAATCAACGCCTGATTCTGGAAAAAGCCTGCGAAACGGGAGGAAACCTTAATTACGCTTCTGTCACCAAGGAAGCCATTCAGAAAGGTAAAGTTCGGAGAGAGGCCACACCGGGTGCCGCTGCCGTATATGTCAGGGCAATGAGGACGGTTTTTGCTTTTGCCGTCGATAACGGATGGATCGATGAAAACCCGGCAGCATCGATAGATGCCAGCTTCAAAAGCGAAGGGTTTCATACATGGACGGAAGATGAGGTTAAATTATTTCAGAAGCGACACGCGCTAGGAACAAAAGCCCGTCTTGCAATGGATCTCTTGCTTTACACCGGCCTTCGAGTTTCCGATGCCATCCGCCTTGGTCCTCAACACATTAAAGAAAACGTCATACTGATTCGCACTCAAAAGACGAAAACAGACATAATAATTCCCTTGCTCACGCCATTGGCTAACAGCATCGCGGCGTCTCCAGTGGCAGAAATGCTTTTTTTGACATCGCCAAGAGCAAAGCCTTGGAATGTTCCGGCGTTTTCTGCGTGGTTCGGTGACAGGTGCAAGGAAGCCAAGGTTCCGGGCCGAGCACATGGATTAAGAAAAGCCGGTGCAACATTAGCCGCTGAGAATGGCGCAACGCCCCATGAGCTTGCCGCAATGTATGGATGGGCCACTACAGATATGGCCGAAATTTATACGAAAAAAGCGGACAGAATACGCTTGGCGGAACGTGCAGCGAACAAGCTATACCCTAACCGCTGATTTGGGTGCGGGGATCAGGACAGATTTATCAATGTATTCAAGTGGTTATTTTCCAAACGAAATTTGTCTGTAAAATTCAAGAATTATTTGGGGGAAGCGTGCTTTTGGCGCCTTTTTTGCGCCTGTCTCGCTTATTGAAGGCGTTTGTGGCGTGCAATAATTGTCCGTAATACCGCAAGAAATTGCTCCACGGCCTGCGCATCGACATCAGATGGCAATGAAACACGGATGGCACCTGTGCTGTTTTCAAGCCCCATGGCCGTTAAAACATGACTGGGGCCGACCTTGCCCGATGAACAGGCCGAACCGGCCGAAACCGCGATTCCACCCAGATCGAAAGCAATCTGCACGGTTTCCGCTTTCTGGCCGTGCAATGTGAAGAAAGACGTATTGGGAAGACGCGCAACATTTTTGCCATGAATCACCGCATCAGGCGCGATTTCGGCAATCCCTTCCTCCAGAAGATTGCGCATCTGCGCCGACCAGCCCTCTCCTTCAAGGCGCAAACGAGCAATATCAGCAGCTTTTCCAAAACCGGCAATCAGTGGCAAAGCCTCGGTTCCAGCACGATGGCCTTTTTCCTGCTCGCCACCACGTACCAATGCGCGCGGCATCATGAGGTCCGATATGGCCACAATCGCACCGACGCCTTTGGGGCCGCCAATCTTGTGCGATGAAATGATAAGGTAATCGCCGCAATCATTTGTAATATCAAGAGAAATTCGTCCCGCTGCCTGTACGGCATCGACAATATAGATGCCGCCCGCAGCCTTGACTATTTTTGCAATCTCGGCAACGGGCTGGATAATGCCGGTTTCATTGTTCGCGGCCTGCACCACAACCAGCGGCAGCCCCTTGCTCTTGTCATGGGCCACCAGCATTTCCGAGAGCACATCAAGACGCAGGATGCCATTTTCATCGACCGGCAGCACGCTCATGTCGCTTGCTGCGAACTGACCACCCGACAACATACAAGGATGTTCGGTAGCGCTCACATAAAGATGCGAGAGGCGCACAGGCGAACGCCCCATCATATAAAAAGGCGTCAAAAGGGTCGATGCTGCCTCGGTCGCACCCGAGGTGAAGAAGACATGATCGGCCTTCGCATTGACTAATGCCGCAACACTACGACGGGCGGCTTCAACAAGCGCACGCGCACCGCGCCCTTCCTGATGCACGGAAGAAGGATTACCTGTAACAGTGAGCGCATCAATGACCGCATCACGCGCTTCATCGAGCAATGGCGCACTGGCATTATAGTCCAGATAGAGCCTCTTGCTGTCCGCCTTCACCGTTCCTATCTCCTAAATTGCGTCATGAACCGGCTTTGAGCGCAATTTCCTTGAATTTTCAATCCGGAAAAGCCTATTAAGCCAGTCTACGTGCCGAACATCACGTTCGGCCTATTCATATTTCAAACCGGTTCTAGGAGCGGCGTGCCCCAACGTCAAGTTCGCAGCCTCTGGTCCGGTCATCCCGTTACGAACGGAGTACACATGCCAGAAGTCATTTTTAACGGACCTGCCGGACGCCTTGAGGGCCGTTATCAGCCCTCGCGCGAGAAGAATGCGCCTATCGCGCTGATCCTGCATCCGCATCCGCAATTCGGCGGTACAATGAACAACAAGATCGTCTACGATCTTTTCTATATGTTCCAGCAGCGCGGCTTTACCACGCTTCGCTTCAACTTCCGCAGTATCGGTCGCAGCCAGGGTGAATTCGACCATGGCGCGGGCGAATTGTCGGATGCGGCAAGCGCGCTCGACTGGGTGCAGGCGCTGCACCCCGATTCTAAGAATTGCTGGGTTGCCGGCTACTCGTTTGGCGCATGGATCGGCATGCAGCTTCTGATGCGCCGTCCGGAGATCGAAGGCTTTATCTCGATTGCGCCGCAGCCCAACACCTATGATTTCTCGTTTCTGGCACCCTGCCCGTCCTCCGGCCTCATCATCCATGGCGATCAGGACAAAGTCGCTCCGGCCAAGGATGTGCAGGTTCTGGTGGACAAGCTCAAGTCACAAAAGGGCATTACCATCACGCAGAAGACAATCGAAGGCGCCAATCACTTTTTCACCGGTCACGCCGATGAGCTGATCGAGGATTGCTCGGAATATCTCGATCGCCGCCTGATGGGGGAACTGGTCGAGGTCCGCCCCAAACGCCTGCGTTAATCGCATATAGACAAAACAGTCTGGGGCGCGGCTTCAAGACAGACATTTTGACCGGCGGACAGATTGTTCCGCCGGTTTTTATTTGGCATCGCGTCGCAAGCGCGTGTTCATTCATTGCTTGAATCTGCAAGACGAAGCGCTGGCCAGACTTGGCGTTGCCAGCAAGACATGCGAGAAGTGTGCCAGTAGGAGAATGCTTATGACCCGTTTTTCAGAATCTGTTTCTTTCAATCCCCTTTATCAGGCAGCGTTTCACGCGCCGGCAGACAGTGCAGCGGCCACCCAAAAAGCTGCACTCGGCGATTTGCCGGAGTGGAATCTCGCTGACCTCTATCCTTCAGCCGACAGTCCTGAACTTGCTTCCGATATTGCAAAAGCCGTTCAGCAATCAGCGCAATTCGAGGAACGCTGGAAAGGCACGCTCGGCGACCAAATCGCCAAGAGTGATGGCGGCAATTTTGCCGATTCTATCCGGGAATTTGAAGCACTCGATGAATTGATGGGGCGGATCGCCTCATTCGCGGGGCTTTATTATTATGGCGATACCAGCGATCCCAAGCGCATGAAGCTGTTTGGCGATGTGCAGCAAAAACTGACCGATGCCAGCACGCACCTGATTTTCTTCAGCCTTGAACTCAACCGCATCGATGATGCGTTACTCGACAAAGCGATGGATGCCAATTCTGAGATTGGTCATTACCGCCCATGGCTGACGGATTTGCGCAAGGACAAGCCCTATCAGCTTGACGACAAGCTCGAACAGCTTTTCCATGAAAAGTCGATCACCGGCTATAGCGCCTGGAACCGCCTTTTCGATGAAACCATGTCGGGCCTGCGCTTTGAGGTCGATGGCGAGGAACTCAGCATCGAACCGACGCTGAATATGTTGCAGGATGCCGATGGCACAAAACGCAAGAAAGCCTCCGATGCTTTGGCAAAGGTCTTTTCCGCCAACCTGCGCATTTTCACGCTGATCACCAATACACTTGCCAAGGAAAAGGAAATTTCCGATCGCTGGCGCGGTTTTGAAGACATTGCCGATAGCCGTCATCTCGGCAATCGTGTCGAGCGCGAAGTCGTGGATGCTCTGGCCAAGGCCGTCGAAGACGCCTATCCGCGCCTGTCGCACCGCTATTACGCGCTGAAAGCCAAGTGGCTCGGCCTTGAAAAGCTTGAGAACTGGGATCGCAACGCGCCATTGCCGGAAACGCCGCAGGCACTGATCTCATGGGATGAAGCCCGCGAAACCGTGCTCTCCGCTTATGGCAATTTCGCGCCTGAAATGGCGGACATCGCGCAAAAATTCTTCGTGGTG